>CAZNWF010000027.1:0-27973 GCA_964576485.1 uncultured Geobacter sp.
TATTTCAAAATAATATCAGTAGGTTAAGCTAAATTGATTTTTGCGAGGGCATCATATTTGATTGTACAGAAACCGCGTGTATGTATGAAGCATACAGAGGGGAAGTAAAAACAAGACAAAGAAGATAAAAGTAGAGCAGGAAACAGGCTTCACCCCTGGGATGGCGAAGCCTGGCAAGAAGCAGCTCCCCCAGGTTCAGTAAAGAAAAGAGGAAGGCTGCTGATGCACCATCTTTCTTGGGCCGCATTGGAGGAAATTTGTGACACTTCTCCGTATTCTGGAACCGTGCCGGGAAGGCGTTAACTAATCATCCAGACAGTTCTTCCCACTGCTGGTACAGTTCTTCAAGCCTGGTGTTCAGTGCCGTATGCTGTTCACCGGCAGCCAGGCCTTGCTCAGGATCATCAAAGAAGCCGGGCCGGTTCATCTCTGCTTCGAGCTCAGCAATTTTTTGCTCAACCGCAGCGATCTCCTTCTCAATCGACTGTTGCTGCTTCTCCCGTGCCTGTTCTTCCTTTTTACGACGTTTCTGTTCTTCACGATCTTTCAGGCGGTCTTCTTTTTGAGGGGCAAGGGGCAAGGGGCAAGGGGCAAGATTAGTCGCTGTTTTTTCCTGACCCTTGACCCCTGACCCTTGCCCCTGTGTCGCTACTCCTTCTTTCTTCTCCAGATAGTACTCATAATCCCCGTAATAATCGATCAGCGTGCCTTCGCCAACCTCTACAATCCGCGTTGCCAGACCATTCACAAAGTAGCGGTCGTGGGAGACAAACACCACGGTGCCGTCAAAGCCCTTCAGGGCATCCAGCAGCACCTCTTTACTGAACAGGTCCAGGTGGTTGGTGGGCTCATCCATCAGCAACAGGTTAGAGGGACGCAGCAGCATCTTGGCCAGGGCCAGGCGGTTACGTTCACCACCGGACAGCACCCCCACCTTTTTATGAATGTCATCACCGGAGAACAGGAACGCCCCCAGAATATCCCGCAGTTTAGGCACCATCTCATAGGGGCAGTCACTGTACAGCTCTTCATAGGCGGTTCTGGTGGCATCCAGCACATTGGCCTGATCCTGGGCAAAGTAGTCGGCCACCACGTTATGGCCGATGGTCAGGCTGCCTCCCTGATACTCGCCACCGGCCAGCACCGCCATCAGGGTGGATTTACCCGCCCCGTTATGCCCCACCAGGGCAACCCGCTCCCCTTTTTCAACGGTCAAATCCACCTTGTTCAGGACAACATTGCTTCCGTAGCTGCGGGTCAGTCCCTGCAGTTCCAGCACGATCCGGCCGCTCTTGGGGGCGTCGGGAAACTGGAAACGGATCTTCTTGCGCTCCGGCGGCAGTTCAATCCGTTCCACCTTTTCCAACTGCTTGATCCGTGACTGCACCAGTGAGGCCTTGTTGGCCTGATAGCGGAAGCGGCGGATAAAATCTTCGGTCTTCTGGACTTCTTCATCCTGCAGCCGCTTGGCCTCCCGTAACGCAAAGACCCGCTCTTCCCGTTGGATCAGGTAGGTGGAGTAGGAACAGCCGTAGTCGGCAATGGTGTGGTTCCAGACTTCAGCGATCCGGGAGCAGACCTGATCCATGAAGAAGCGGTCGTGGGAGACCAGGATGACGGAACCGGGGTAGCTGCAGAGATACTGTTCAAGCCAGTTGCGGGCCTCAATATCCAGATGGTTGGTCGGTTCGTCCAGCAGCAGCAGATCCGGTTTTTGCAGTAGTAGGCGAGCCAGGGCGATCCGCATCTGCCAGCCGCCGGAAAACTCGCCGCAGTCCTTGTGCCAGTCTTCCTGGCTGAAGCCCAGACCTTTCAGCACGGTGCCGATCTCGGCCTCCATGGTGTAGCCGCCCCGGTGGCGGAACTGCTCCTGCAGTTCACCATAACGTGCCAACAGGGGGTCATGTCCGGCCGCATCGTGGGGCATCTGCTCCAGTTCCTGCCCCAGCCGGTGCAGTTCTTCTTCCAGGGCCAGCAGTTCTGACAGGGCCGAACGGGCCTCGTGGAACAGCATCCGGCCACTGCTGACAATACCATCCTGCGGCAGGTAGGCGGCCCTGGCTCCCTTGGCCAGCTGGATATCACCGGCACTTGATTCCTCAAGCCCGGCAATGATCTTCATCAGGGTGGATTTACCGGCCCCGTTTTCGCCGATCAGCGCAACCCGCTCACCCTTACGCAGGTGCCAGGAGATGTTCGCAAACAGAACACGACCGGAATAGTCTTTAGAAAGATTAACAAGTTGGAGCATGTATAAAACCTTGATAGCACGCAGATGACGCAGATTGAACGGATTAGTACGGATTTAAAACCGGAAAAAAGTGGGTTAATCTCATAACACAATGATTATAATATGGTTTAACCAGATTCTTGTTTTAAGGTTTTAACCATTTTGTTCTGTTTTGCCTTTATCCGCGAAAATCAGCCAGATCCGCGTCATCCGCGGCCCATGCCTTTAGACTTCAGCAGTATCAGAGATAATTGAACCATCGCGGAAGGTAATCCGGCGGGAGGCATATTCTGCCACTTCCGGTTCATGGGTGATCATCACAATCGTGATCCCCTGCTGGTTCAGGTCAGTGAACAGTTGCATGATTTCCTGGGTGGTGGCCGTGTCCAGGTTACCGGTTGGCTCATCAGCCAGAATCACGGCCGGCTGATTGACCAGGGCACGGGCGATCGCCACCCGCTGCTGCTGTCCGCCGGAGAGCTGGGCGCTGGTGTGATTAACCCGTTCACCCAGTCCAACCCGCTCAAGGGCGGCGGTGGCCCGCTGGTGGCGTTCTGCTGACGATAGGCCGGCATAGACCAGCGGCAGTTCCACGTTATCCAGGGCGGTGGTGCGTGGTAGCAGGTTAAATCCCTGGAATACGAACCCCAGTTTACGGTTGCGTACCTCAGCTAACTGATCCGGGGTCATCCCGGCGGTATCAATCCCATCCAGCCAGTAGGTACCACTGGTGGGCTTGTCCAGACAGCCCAGGGTGTTCATGCAGGTGGATTTGCCGCTGCCTGAAGCCCCCATGATCGCCACAAACTCCCCCACGTCAATGGTAAAGGAGACACCCCGCAGCGCCTCAACAGTGTGGTCGCCCTCGCCGAACACGCGGCGGATATTTTCCAATTTGATGACTTCAGGCATGGAAGAAATGGCCCGCGGATGACGCGGATTTGGCTGATTTTCGCGGATTTTTGAAAGACGTATCGACAAGCCTTTTAAATTCTGGCTTTGCACCAAAGTTAAACAACAAACCAACCTGCATGTCAGTAGCCTTAAGATAGTTGGTTAATTGGGCAATATGTTCCTGACGCAAACTTTCAACTGCTTTCAATTCAATTATAACAAGGCTGTTCACTATGATATCAGCATAGTACTCACCAACAACTGAATCATCATAGTATACTGTTATCGGATGCTGACGCTGAACTGAAAGACCTAACTTTTCAAGTTCAATTGCCAAAGCATTTTCATATACTTTTTCAAGAAAGCCAAAACCAAGCGCATTATAAACCGTATAAAACGCCTTGATTATGCTCCCTGTTAATTCTTCATGAAGTATGTTTTTATCTGCGTTCATCCGCTCAATCCGCGTCATCCGCGTGCTATTAATCAGTGGTGGTACGGCTCGTTATTCAGGATGGTGCAGGCCCGATAGATCTGTTCAAGCAGGAACGGACGCACCATCTGGTGGGTAAAGGTCATAGTGGAAAGTGCCAGCACCTTGGCAGCACGGTTGCGGACTTCATCGCTAAAGCCATAGGAACCGCCAACCGCAAAGACCAGCTCCGCCGTGCCACTGTCACGATGTTTACCGATAAATTCGGCAAAGGTAACGGAATCCATCTGCTGGCCCCGTTCATCCAGCGCCACCAGCACTGCATTGGGGGAAAGCTGTTTCAGTAACCGCTCTCCTTCACGGCGGCGTCCCTCTTCAAGGGTGGCATCCTTCTCATCTTTCAGTTCATCAACCGCCAGAGGCAGATAGCGGCCAATCCGCCCGCTGTACTCCGCCACCCCCTGCTTGATCCAGGAGTCACGGGTCTTTCCAAGCCAGATAATACGGAGCTTCATATGATTATTCGCTTTAGCTACCAAGAATGCATTAAACCCAACCACCCCCAGCCCCTCCTTTGTAAGGAGGGGAGTTGAGTCCCCCTCCTATTTTAGGAGGGGTTAGGGGTGGTAAGGTGTCGGCTTGAATGCAACTTGGAATTTGTTGATCAAATGGTGAACGAAGCTTTATTGGCTGCATCAGTGGCCTGCAGCGCTGCTGAAAGCTCCACCTGCTCTGCCTTTTCCCACAACCCGTCCAGGTCGTAGCGCCTGCGCTGCTCTTCGTGAAAGATATGTACCAGCACATCGCTGTAATCCATCACGATCCATTTGCCTTCGGTTTCACCCTCAATCTCCTGGACCTTGCCGAATTTTTTCAGCTCTCTGCGAATATGGTCACAGATTGCCTGATTCTGTTTGTCGGACTGACCAGAGATGATCACCAGAAAATCGGCAATGGTGCTGATAGCGGTGATATCCAACACCCGGAGGTCGTAGCCCTTCTTGTCGCTGGCCAGTTCGGCGCAGCGGATCGCCCGCTCACGCGGGGTCAGGGTCTGCTTTTCTGCAGTTTTTTCAGTCATGGTTGATACAATCCCTTCTGGGTAATAAATGATTCAATTTCAGGCGGAACAAGATAGCGGATCGATTGGTGTCGGACTATCCGTTCACGCAGCTGGCTGGATGAGATATCCAGCCGGGTTCCGACCACAAAGCGGATACTGGTACCGCTAGCGTGGCGTAGCAGATTGTCTGCCTCTTGTACAAACTGGTCGCGTACTGACTCTGGCAACTGCTGTAATGGCTCGGTAATCTCTTTTTCTGGGCGTTCCAGCACTATCAGTGAAGCCAAGGGGAAAATGGCTTCATAACGATGCCACAGCCCCAGTTCAAGAAACGAGTCACTGCCGATAATAAAGTACAGTTGGTCACCCGGCCGCTCTATTCTGAGGGCGGTCAGGGTATCAACCGTGTAGGACTTCCCCCCCCGGCGTGCTTCAATATCACTGAAAACAAAGGCCGAATTATCTGCAATGGCCATCTGCACCATGGCTGCCCGCAGCTCAAAAGAAACATCCCCGGCCAGCGGCTTGTGGGGGGGATCCGCCGCCGGAATGAACAGCACCTGATCAAGTCCGGCAGCCCCACGGGCCTCTTCAGCTATCCGCAGGTGGGCCAGGTGGATCGGGTTAAAGGTGCCGCCGAGCAGACCGAGCTTCATGTTAATAGCCTGTAAGGCAATAGCACGCGGATGACGCGGATTGAGCTGATCTGCACGGATTAAAACCAGGCATTACAGCTTAATCCTAAAAATGCCAGAATCCATAATGTGCCCTCATACAGTAAAAAACGCCTTTAATGGCTCTATCCGCGTCTATCCGCCAAATCAGCGTCATCCGCGTGCTATTATCATGGCCTTTCACATCCTACAAAAATTCAGACAGTTTCTCCCGCTCATCCACCAGATAAAACTCCAGGGTTTTGCGCAGGGCATCGTCAATAGTGGTGGTTGGCTCCCAGTTCAGACACTCCTTGGCCCGTTTCACCGACGGCACCCGGGTCAGCATATCCTGGTAACCTTTGCCGTAGAAGCTGTCTGAGGAGGTCTCCACGATCTTGCACTTGTCGGCCTTTTCCTTATAGAGCGGGAAGGTGGCCACCATGTCACGCAGTTTTTCGGCCAGTTCCTTGACCGACAGGTCATTGCTGGGGTTGCCGATATTGAAGATCTTGCCATCGGCACAGCCATCTCTGTTCTCGATGATCTTCATCAGGGCGTCGATACCGTCTTCAATGAAGGTGAAGGAGCGGCGCTGATTGCCGCCATCCACCAGCAGGATCGGCTCTTCAGCCAGGATGTTGTAGAGGAACTGGGTCAGCACCCGTGAGCTGCCTTCCTTGGCAGTGTGGATGCTGTCCAGCTTAGGGCCGATCCAGTTGAAGGGACGGAACAGGGTAAATTTGAAATTCTCGTGGTTGCCATAGGCATAGATCACTCGATCCAGCATCTGCTTGGCGCAGGAGTAAATCCAGCGTTCCTTGGCGATCGGTCCCAGTACCAGCGGCGAATTTTCCTCATCAAACTCTGCGTCCGGGCTCATGCCGTAGACTTCGGAAGTGGAGGGGAAGATAACCCGCTTCTTGTGTTTCACGCACTGGCGAATGATCTTGAGGTTTTCCTCAAAATCCAGTTCGAAGACCCGCAGCGGATCTTTGACATAGGTAACCGGCGTAGCAATCGCAACCAGCGGCAGCACCACATCGCACTTCTTGATATGATACTCGATCCACTCCTTGTTAATGGTGATGTCACCTTCCAGGAAATGGAACCGCTCATGTCCCAGTGACCGCTCCAGCTTGTCACAGGCCATATCCAGACCGTAGACCTCCCAGTCAGTGGTGGTCAGGATGCGATGGGTCAATGCATTGCCGATAAAGCCGTTAACGCCAAGTATCAGTACTTTCATCAGTTTCTCCTCTAGTATGCAGGCAGGTTACTTCGTCTTCCCAAGACGTAGCTGCCAATTTCGTGGTTTTCTATGTTGGTGCATAACTGCAAGAATAATAAGCTCTTCCCCTGCAGTCCGATAGATAAGCGCATAGGGGAATCGGCGAACCAGACACCTTCTGATTCCGGGTGCGATTTCCTGGCAACTCTCCGAAAACACGGCCACTCGTCTGACTGCAAGCCGTGCTTCTTCTACCAGTTGCCCACCAAGCCCTTTTGCCTGAGCTTCGTACCAGTCGTAGGCTTCATCAAGTTCATGGCTAGCTGCGACAAGAAAGCTAATCTTCATTTCTGATACTTTGCAAATACCTCATCGGCTGACACGGACGCTAGTGCTCCCTGCTGATAAGCGTCCCAACGGGACTGAGCCTCGGCAACCCACAGTCGTTCTATCTCAAGATCAGGAACATCGAGTGACTCCAGCAGGTAGTCAACCAGTAACAAGCGGTCGCTGTCAGGCATTGCAGCCAGTTGCTGTACAATCGGATCGGTGCGTTGAATCATGAAGCTCCTCCCGCACTGCCAAGTTTCATTTCCAACTCCAAACTTTCAGTCTCCAGCTCATGATTTGTCAATTCCAGCAATCCCTCACCAGTACCGATACGCAACGGATGCAATGAAACCACCTGCCCTGGTTCAGCGCTACCTTCCACCGGCCAGGCAGACCAGATGATAATTTTTTTGCCGTTCAACTCGGTGAAGGCGCCGGGGTAGGGGTGGGTCACCCCGCGGATCAGGTTGTAAATTTGCACCGCACTTTTGGTCCAATCAATCCGGCCATCTTCAGGCCCTCGTCCACCAAAGTAGCTGCCTGCTGCAAGATCCATCGGGATGCGATCTGCACTACCATCCACCAGTCTTGGCCAAGCCCTGCGTAGCACCGTTACGGCTGCTTCGTTTACCTTGCCAAAAACATCGTGGGCCGTATCGGTGAACGCAATAGCGACCTTTTCCTGATCAACAATATCACCGGCATCCGGCTTGGCAACCATGTAGTGCAAGGTTGCACCGGTCTCGGTCTCGCCGTTGATCACCGCCCAATTGACCGGCACCCGGCCGCGGTATTTGGGCAGATATGAGCCATGCAGGTTCAGCGCCCCTTTGGCCGGTATCTCCAGAACCTCCGGCTTGATCATATTGCGGTAGTAGAATGACAACAGGAAATCCGGCGCAATTTGGCGTACCCGCTCGATGTTTTCCGGCTCATTGATGGAGCTGGTCAGGTACGGAATTGTGTGAGCCTCTGCCAGTTCACGCACTGAACGGAACCAGATCTGCTCCGTAGGGGAATCCTCATGGGTAAAGATCAGGCTGATCTCAGCTCCCTGGCGCAGCAGCTCTTCAATGCAACGGTAGCCAACATTATGGTAGGCACAGACAACAAGTTTCATGGCTCATCAAACCCGTAGGTCTTTCTGACCACAAAACGTGGCCGCTTGCGTACTTCCTGATAGATCCTGCCCACGTATTCACCCACAATGCCGATCCCGAAGATGATGATACCGATAAAGAAAAACAGGATGGCAAACAGGGTAAAGACCCCTTCCACCTCTGCACCAATCATAAAACGCCGGACAAACAGGAACAGGGCAAAGCCGACCGACAGAAACGAGGTAATGATCCCCAGCAGGGCAAAAAGCTGCAGTGGTACCACCGAGAAACCGGTCATCAGGTCAAAGTTCAACCGGATCAGGCGGTAAAAAGAATACTTGCTCTCACCCAGTGTGCGCTCTGCATGCCCAACCATGATCTCAGTCGGATTCGACGAAAAGGTCTGGGCCAGGGCCGGAATAAAGGTGGTGGACTCACCGCACTGGTTAATGTTGTTGATGATATGTCGATGGTATGCCCGCAGCATGCAGCCGTAGTCACTCATCTGCATCCCGGTCATCTTGTTGGTGGTGATATTGACGATCCGTGAGGCAACCCGTCGGAAGAGCGGATCCTGCCGTTTTTCACGGATGGTGCCGACCACATCATGACCGGACTCTATTGCAGCAACCATGCGGGGAATCTCTTCAGGCGGGTTCTGCAGATCTGCATCAAGGGTGATGACAATCTCACCCGTGGAGCGCTCAAATGCGGCTAAAATGGCCATATGTTGGCCAAAGTTACCGTTAAACTCAACGACCTTGACGCCAGGATAGCGTTCCACATAGCCACGCAGCATCTCCAGAGAGCGGTCACGGGAACCGTCATTGGTAAAGATGATCTCAAACGGCCGACCCAGCGCCTGTGCCACCGGGTAAAGCCGATCCATCAATGGCTGCAGCGACTTTTCTTCGTTGTACACCGGTACGACGATACTGACATATGGCGCTGTCATGCTGTTTGGATCTCCTTTGCCAAAATCTTAACCATTTCTGTCCCCCAAACCCCTATCTGCCACTGGCGAATACCTGGTATGGTGCCAAGCTGTTCAACAGTTGTTGGTTGCTGCTCGGCAACCCGCTCCAATAACCAGTTAGGGGCCAATAATCCGGAAGCTAACTCCATTCGGTTGCTGAGCTCTTCTCGCCATGCTTTCAGCCGTGCAATCCGTGCCTTGATACCGGGATTCGGCTCTCCTTTGCCACGTGGAAAACGTGGCAGCTCTGCATCTGCCACTTTAAGGCCCTGCCTGACTGCTGCCAGCAATTGATCGCCATACCGTCCGAGAAGGCGTGGCGTAAGCCCAGCTATTCCGTTCATATCGCGAACTGTAGCAGGTACTAGTTCCGCAATTTTAAGTAACGCCTCTGCCGGCATAACCTTGAAGGCTGGCCGGTCGGCTTCCCGCGCCTGCTGGTCCCGAAACTGCAGCAATGCCTCCAGCACTGCCAGATTACGGGGCCTCAGCTTACCGGCACCTTTGCAATTTAAAAACAGCGGCCCGTTTCCTTTTTCAGTTACCCGGTTGCCAACCAGCAGTGCGCACTCTTCAGCCACCCATGCCCTGCGGCCAAGCTGTTCCAGCCGTGCCTGCAGTTGATCTGCCAGCTCCAGTAGATGGGCCGTGTCATGGGCAGCATAGTCAGCCATTTCTGCGGTTAACGGGCGCTTGCTCCAGTCTGCCTTCTGAAAACGCTTGTCCAGCTCAATGCCGAAATGTTCTCGCAGCAGTGCGGCAAGCCCAAACTCTGTGGCGCCGGTAAATTGAGCGGCAACCATGGTATCAAACATCTGCTGTACGACAATGCCAAAGTCACGGTGCAGGGAACGGATGTCGTAATCACCACCATGTAGTACGGTACGAAGCCCCGGCTGTGCCAACAGCCCCCCCAGCGGCGTAAGATCGGTAACCTGCAGTGGATCAATCAACCAGTTCCCGCTACGGTTTGAAAGCTGCAGCAGGCAGACCTTTTCGCGGTAATGGTGCATGGAGTCTGCTTCAAGATCAAGCGCCAGCTCAGTCTCTTTGGCCAGCTCAGTACAGAGCTGCGCAAGCTGATGGTTCTGCTCGATCACGGTGTAGCGCAACGTTGGCATCAGAACTGCCTCAGGATGGCATAGCCGGTACTGCGCTGGGCAGCACTAAAACCTGCCGTCTGAATCAGTTCAATCATCTCCTGTTGTGACATTCTGAAACAACAGCCAGCCGCAGCCACCACATTTTCTTCCAGCATGGTGCCACCGAGATCATTGGCGCCAAAAAACAGCGCGACCTGGGCCAGTTTGGCTCCCTGGGTCACCCAGCTTGCCTGAATATTCGGGATATTATCCAGCACAATTCTGGATAACGCGAGTACTTTGAGATATTCCACGCCGGTGGCTGTAGAGCCTCCCAGTTCAGTGTTTCCGGGCTGATATGTCCATGGTATGAACGCGGTAAACGACCCTCCGGCTGCCTGCATCTCCCGCACCCTGAAGATATGCTCCACAATCTGTTCCGGTGTTTCTGTACTGCCGAACATCATGGTGGCTGTAGTGGTCATACCCAGCGACGAGGCCACCTGCATCACCTCGCCCCAACGCTTCCAGCCAATCTTTTTGGGAGAGATGGCCTGACGGACCTCATCCACCAGGATCTCTGCACCGCCCCCTGGCACTGACGCCAAACCTGCTGCCTGCAGACGTGTAAGGACCTGCAGTATGTTCAGGCCATGCCGGTCTGCCAGATGACAGATTTCAGCCGGTGACAGCGAGTGATTTTGTACGGTTGGAAAACGTTGCCTAATTTCGTTAAACAGCTCTTCAAAATAGGTAATGGTAAGGCCTGGATGCAGTCCGCCCTGCATCAACAGTTGTGTACCACCATGCTCCACCAACTCAGCGATCTTGGCATAAATGGTTTCATGGTCCAGCAGATAGGCATCTGGTGCATCGGCATCGCGATAAAAAGCACAGAAGGAACAACGCGATTCGCAGACATTGGTATAGTTAACGTTACGGTCCACCACAAAGGTGACCCGCTTATCCGGGTGCAACCTCTGCCTGATGCTGTCTGCCCAACGTCCAAGCTGCAGTAAATCCCCGTTCAATAAGAGCTCAAGCGCTTCTGAACGGTCTGGCGTCCATCGCTGCTCCATCATACCTGCAGCCCCTTTGCCAGTAATTCTCTAACCTCAGCAGGAACTCTCCTGGCCTTTAAGACCGGTGTTAAACAGGCCAGGGTGACCTCTGCCTGCACCAGCAACTGACCATCAGCCGCGCGCAGCACCTGCTGCCTCAGGGTAAAAGAGGAACCGCCCACCCGTACAGGTACGGTTGTTACCTCTAGCAGTTCGTCATGCCGCGCCGGTGCCTTGAAATCAATCGCCATCCGCACCACCGGAAAGACTGCTCCTTCGGCTGCCAGTTGTGCAACCGAACAGCCCTGCTCGCGCAGGAACTCGGTTCTGGCCCGTTCCATGTAGTTCAGGTAATTGGAGTGGTAGACCACCCCGGCAGCATCGGTATCTTCGTAGTAGACTCTAATCTTCATAGCTGTTCCAAGCCTGTCACTCTACTGCAGTTGGCCCTGCTCTGCAACCGCAGATGCCTGGGCTGTTAATAAATTGACTCTCTGACTGTAAAACAAGTAAAAAGGCGCCAATTTTAGGCGCCAAGCAATTTTAGTTAAAAACCCATAGCGAGATAACAGCCGCACCCCAAAACATCCTTGTACGCAATTTTTGAGAACGAGCAGCTCTAGCCCTGTGTTTATCAGCCTTTGCGCATGGTTACCAAGCAGCGTTCACCCATTTTATGTGGCAAACGGTAGGTAATGGCTGGTTCAAGCACAAATCCTGCTGACTCAATGTGGTCTTGTTGTTGTTTGGCTTCTTTCTCACCATCCGCACCACGCATCGAGATCAGCCTTCCGGCAGCTGACACCAGAGGCGCAGCCAACCCTACAAATAGATCCAGACTACTGAAGGCTCGTGACGCCACCAGACTAAATTCACCAGCACGGTTAGTTGCCAGCAGTTCGACCCGCCCATGCAGCGGCTCAAAATTTGTCAACTTGAGCTGCCTGCAGATATGCTTCTGAAAGCTGATCTTTTTCCCAACGGCATCAATCGAGGTGATCAGACAATCCGGCCTGGCAATGGCAAGCACCAGGGCAGGAAAACCTGCCCCTGAGCCGATGTCCAGTATCCGCTCACCCGGCTTAAGCTCAGGCACCAGATACAATGAATCAATCAGGTGCTTAACCGTCATCTCATCCCTGCCGGTAATTGCCGTCAGATTGATCTGCTTGTTCCAGCGCAGTAGCTCCTGCAGCAACAACTCACAAGCCTTATACTGCTGCTCTGCCAGCTCAAGACCCAGCTTCGCAACAGCCGCGGTTAACAGCTCGCGGTTCACCGGACTACTCTCCTCTGCCTTTCAGCATTACCGAAATGATGGCAACTGCAGCAGGAGTAACCCCCTGAATACGGGCCGCCTGCCCCAGGGTATCAGGCCTGAACCGCTCCAGTTTTTCACGAACTTCTGAGGTTAAGCCAGGAATAGCGCTATAATCCAGGTCAGCCGGTATTCTTGCCTCTTCCTGCTTCCGCATTCGCTCAATCTGCTCCATCTGACGCTCAATATAGCCTTGATACTTGACCTGAATCTCAACCTGCTCCCGCACCGCATCAGGCAACTCTTCAACCTGTTGATCAATTTCCTGCAGCTGCTGATAGCCTATTTCTGGTCTACGCAGTAGTTGTTCGTAACTGGCGCCCTTCTGCAAATCAGCACAGCCATGCCGCTCACACCAGCTCTTTTCTTCAGGACTCAGGCTTAGTCGTGTGCTGCGGACCCGCGCCAATTCATCCTGGATTTGCTCCTGCTTATGACAGAAACCGACGTAGGTTGCTTCGTCAACCAGACCGACTGCATGGCCGATCTCACGCAGCCTGATATCTGCATTATCTTCACGCAACAGCAGCCGGTATTCAGCGCGAGAGGTAAACATCCGGTACGGTTCCTTTGTGCCGAGTGTCACCAGATCGTCCACCATAACCCCGATGTACGACTGATGCCTCCCCAACATAATCGGCTGCCTTCCTTGAACCTTGAGGGCAGCATTGATACCTGCCAGAATACCTTGGCCAGCAGCCTCTTCATACCCTGATGTGCCGTTGATCTGCCCGGCATGGAACAGATTTCTGATCAGTTTGGTCTCCAGGGTCGCGTGCAACTGAACCGGATTCACATAATCATACTCAATACCGTAGGCTGGCCGCATGATCTCCACCTGCTCAAGCCCAATCATGGAGCGGTAAAAAGCAATCTGGATGTCAATCGGCAGAGAGGTGGACATGCCACTGGGATAATACTCAACCGTATCCAAACCTTCCGGCTCAATAAAGGTCTGATGGCGTTCCTTATCTGGAAATCGCACCACCTTGTCTTCAATTGAGGGGCAATAGCGCGGGCCAATCCCTTCAATTATGCCAGCATACAGTGGCGAACGATCCAGACCACTACGGATGATCTCGTGGGTGCGCTGATTGGTATAGGCAATATAACAGGGCACCTGAGGCATGGTGATCCGCTCCGTGCTGAATGAAAACGGAACCGGCGGGTCATCACTGTATTGAGCCTCTAGCCTGCCAAAATCAATGGTTCTGCCATCCAGGCGGGCAGGTGTTCCGGTTTTAAGCCGCCCCACATCAAAACCAAGTGACTTCAACTGATCAGAAAGCCCCAGAGAAGGCAGGTCCCCTGCCCTGCCGCCAGAGTAGTTAATCAAGCCGATATGGATCAGCCCCCGCATGAAGGTACCGGTAGTCAACACAACCGTCTTTCCAAGAAAGCGGATGCCACTACGGGTATCCACACCACGCAACTCCTCACCCTCAAGATACAGCGCCGTAACCTCACCCTGCTTGACATGCAGATTCGCCTGCTGCTCAAGCACCCGCTTCATACGCAAGCGGTAAAGCTGCTTGTCTGCCTGTGCACGACCGGCACGCACCGCCGGACCTTTGCGCGTGTTCAGCACACGGAACTGTATCCCGGTGGCATCGATATTTTTGGCCATCTCGCCACCCAGCGCATCAATCTCGCGCACCAGGTGCCCCTTGGCCAATCCACCGATTGAAGGATTACACGACATCACCGCCATACCATCAAGACTCATGTTCAACAGCAAGGTCAGGCAGCCCATTCGCGCAGCAGCCAATGCAGCCTCACAACCGGCATGACCGGCACCCACCACAATCACATCGTATCTGGTTTCATAGCTATGCATCATGGCCACCACGTTCCACGTGAAACATCATTATTTGCCAATACAAAAAGAAGAGAAGATCAGATCAAGGAGATCGTCGGTAGTGGTCTCACCGGTAATCTCACCTAACGCGGCAAGAGCAGCTCTGACATCCAAGGATAACAGTTCTGGAGGCAGTCCGAGTGACAGATTATTCGCAAAAGCATTAAGAGATTGCTGGGCACGGATAAGGACGTCACGGTGTCGGACAGTTGAGATTACTGCTCCGTCATCGGATGAAAAAGCCGAAGACTGAATAAAGTGGTTGTAAATCTGTGCAGCTAGCTGGTCTATACCTACCCTGCTTTTGGCAGAGACCGTGCAAATCCCTAGGGGAGGCGCAAAAGAAGTCAAATCAAACAGTTGAGGAAGATCCGTCTTGGTCACAACCAGCAGATACGGAAGTGCGCCAAGCGAAGCAACCAGATCTGTCAATTCGACACTCAACGGAGCAGTACCATCAACTAATAACAGTAACAGGTCAGCCTCAGACACCTTATCCAGCGCTCTGCGGACACCTTCCTGCTCGACGCAGTCTGCGTGATGGGCACGAATACCGGCGGCATCAATGATCTTGACCGGCAACCCCTGCAGGGAGACCGTCTCTTCAATCAAATCACGAGTAGTGCCTGGCAAGGCTGAGACAATCGACCGATCAGTCCCTGACAAGACATTCAGCAAGCTGGATTTGCCGGCATTAGGAAGACCCAGCAGGAGGACCGAAACGCCATCACGCAGCACCTTTCCGGTTGCAAAGGTCGCAAGCAGTCGGCTGATTCCGGCAGAAACCGATGCAATCCTGGTTTCAATGACCGCGAACACAGCAGGGTCAACCTCATCCTCAGGAAAATCAATGTGGGCCTCTACTAAAGCCAATGCATCGGCAAGCGGCGCCTTCAAAGCTGTCACTGAACGGGATAGATGGCCTTCACGTTGCGACTGGGCGAGACTTGAAGAACGTTCCGTACGACTGGCAATCAGATCCATGACTGATTCTGCCTGAGCAAGGTCGATTCGACCATTCAGAAAAGCGCGCCGGGTAAATTCGCCCGGATCAGCCAACCTGGCACCGGCAGAAATACAGGCCTGGAGAACAGCACGCACCAGATAATAGCCACCGTGACAGTGCAGCTCAAGTACGTCCTCACGGGTGTATGAACGGGGAGCACGCATCAGAACGGCCATTCCTTCATCAATCAGACAGCCATCAAGCGGGTTTATCAGGCGACCATAGAAAAGGCGGTGGCTCTCAAAGCCACCGCCATTCTTCGTGCCTGATCCTTTAAAAACTTTCCGGCCAATCTGCTCTGCATCAGATCCGCTGACCCGTACTATGCCCACTCCTCCTGAACCTAACGGGGTTGCTATGGCAGCAATGGTATCACGAATATACATGGTGCACCGGATCAGTCTTTAACAAGCTTGTTGATATATGCCTGCTGGCCAATGGTCAGTATATTGTTAATCAACCAGTACAGAACCAGACCAGAGGGAAAGCTTAGGAACATAAAGGTAAAGATGACCGGCAGGCCCAGCATGATTTTCTGCTGCATTTCATCCATGTTGGAAGGGGTCATCTTCTGTTGGATAAACATAGTGACACCCATAATGACCGGGGTCACATAATAGGGATCTTTATCAGACAGGTCGGTGATCCAGAACATGAACGGGGCATGACGCAGCTCAATCGAGAACATTAACGCCTTGTAAAGTGCAAAAAAGACCGGAATCTGAACAACCATTGGAAGACATCCACCAAGCGGGTTTACCTTATGGTCACGATACAACTCCATAACAGCCCGGTTCATGGCATCCTTGTCATTTTTATGTTTTTCCTTCAAAGCAGCCATCTTGGGCTGCAATTTCCCCATTTCCTTCATTGATTTGTAGCTCTTGTGGGTTAAAGGAAAGAAGAAAATTTTGAGAATGACAGTAATGATAATGATAGCGATACCGTAGTTACCAACGTAGCGGTAAAAGAATTTAAGCGAATACAGCATCGGCTTGGCAAGCGCAGAGAACCAACCCAAGTCAAGTGACTGCTCAAGCGAGCTGCCCTGAGCCTTGAGGATATCGATCTCTTTAGGACCAATAAACAACTTATGAGCAACGGTCACAGCCTGGCCGGGAGCAACTGAAAAAGCCGGGGTTGTTATGACAGATTCAAGAAAACCGGTGGCCCCCTTCTTCAACTCAACTGAAGCGATACTACTGTTAACAGAAAGCAAAGCACTCAAAAAGTATTTGTCATTGATCGCAGCCCACGTTACGCCCTTATCGTACTTCTTGGCGGCGGAAGCAACGTTCTTTGGCGCATCGGTATGCAGAGAACCATCTGCATAAAGAGAGGAACCATAGGTTTCATAACGACCCTCTTTTTGAGGTGGTTCAAACGGTGACGTAATCAGATACTGAAAAGAACCGGTAATGGGAGCAGAAGAGTTGTTAACAAGCTGCGTCTCCAAAGCAATACCGTAGCCATTACCATCAAAACTATAGGTCTTGCGGACAACAAAACCCTGAGCATCAACGTAGGTGAAGACAAGTTGCTTCTTTTCGCCAGCCAAGACCTTTAATGAGCTTGCGTTAGAACTGTAAGCTGCTTGAGCTGAAAGCGCAAAGCCAACACCACGGGTTGAAAAGGGAGGTAAGGCGGGATCAGCATTGGCAAGCAGTTTTACCTGCACCGCACCTGGCTTGTTGGTCTCACGGAAACCTTTCAATGTCAGGCTCTTCAAGGAAGCTCCGGCAGCACCAAAGACAGCGGTATAACGTTCGGTTTCTACCGTAACATCAGCTAAAGAAGCGGTCTTGGACACCGCCACCGGGGCAACAGCTGCAGCTTGAACACTCACTGCGGGAGGAGCTCCGACATTCTCGGTTTTAACTGGAACAGGTACAGCAGGAGTCACTGCCTTTTTTTCTGGACCATAAAAAAACGAAAAGAGGTAGAAAACACCAATGGAAAGTACTACTGCGAGTATAGTCCTTTTTTCCATGAAAACACTCCGTGGTTGCTATCTTACAGGATCATAGCCACCCGGATGCCAAGGGTGACATCTGAGCAGGCGAGATACTGTCAACAGCATACCTTTATAGGGGCCGTAACGGCGTATAGACTGCAGTGAATAATCAGAACACGTTGGGTAAAAACGACAGGAACCTGGAAGCAGGGGGGAAATACACAACTGATATGCCCGGATAGCTGTTATAAGGATTCGTGACAGCA
This sequence comes from uncultured Geobacter sp., assembly GCA_964576485.1. GTDB lineage: Bacteria > Desulfobacterota > Desulfuromonadia > Geobacterales > Pseudopelobacteraceae > Trichlorobacter. The sequence goes on from CAZNWF010000027.1 coordinate 17,456, forward strand.
TGTACGTGAACCGATCTGCTGAAAGGCACGCTGCAGTTCATTACTAAGAACAGCGACGCTAGTTTCAGCAGCCTGGCGTCGAACAATAACATTCAGATCCACGCCGGGCAACAGTGAACAATTATGACGAAAGAACTCTCTGATTTGTCGCTTAAGACGGTTTCTTACTACTGCATTTCCTGACTTTCGACTGGCTGTAATCCCTAACCGGGGATACTCATAGCCGTTCACTCTCCAAACAACAAGAAAAGACCGTCCGGAGACTACAGTCTTGCTGTCGGACAGTCTTAGGTACTCTGAACGGCTCAGCAGACGATACTGCTTAGGAAAGCTGTCGCCACACACCGAAACAACAGGTACAGAAAAAACTATTTACTTGCAATCTGAACAGAGAGGCGTTTACGGCCCTTGGCACGACGACGCTTAATAACCAGACGACCGTTTTTGCTTGCCATACGTACCAAAAAACCGTGAGTACGCTTACGGGATGTATTACTTGGTTGAAATGTTCTTTTCACAGCGCTGCTCCAAATACATGTATTTTATGTGGTAAAACATCAAATGCACCACGCTTTCCTGCGCACAGGAACGGAATCTATAATCAAATAAACCTGTATATGTCAAGGTTTTTTTGTTTTTAGATAAATTAGTTTTGACATTGAAAAATAGTGAAGGCTCTGTTAAGGTTTCAAGCCCAAAATCAGATAAAGCTGTGCGTAAACAGCTATAACTAGCTTGATTTACAGCTTTCTATAGTTATCAACAGATGTTGATAACTATGTTTATAACCATAATTACAAAACGAGTCAGTGACTGCTGTCTTACCTTCAGCTGCTTTACTACAGACAACACTACCCGAGAATAGAATGGAACCAGATCATATGCCATCTTCAAAACAGACTGCCATGCATACAATCTGGAATCAGACCGCAACGAATCTCGAAAAGGTTATCTCTCCTCAAAATTACGCAAATTGGATTCAGCCAATTCAATTCAGCCACGCTGACACACAATCTATCTATCTCATTGTTCCAAATCTGTTTTTTAAAGAATGGCTTGATGATAACTATGTTGATCTGATAAACAGTGCTCTATCTGTTACGGCAGATAAAAATATGCTGGTAAGCTTTATTGTTCAGGAAAAAGAACCTGAAATACTGCAAGTAGAGGTGCAAGAGGCACCTCTGATTAAAGAGACACCTACTCATCACCATATAGAAGTGCCTCAGAACAAAGAAACTCCTGCCCTAAACCCACGCTATACCTTTGATCAGTTTGTGAGCGGAGTTGGAAACCAGTTCGCGCATGCTGCAGCCATGGCAGTCGCTGATAACCCGGCGATAACCTATAATCCGCTCTTTATTTATGGGGGTGTCGGTCTTGGTAAAAGTCACCTGCTTAATGCAGTTGGACATAAAATTTTAAATGATAATGGCAACACCAGGGTATGTTACTGCTCAGCTGAAAAATTTATGCATGATATGGTGAATTGCATAAAACTTAACAAAATGGATGAGTTCAGAGAACGATTCCGTTCAATAGATGTATTACTTATTGATGATATCCAGTTTATTGCCAGAAAGGAACGTACTCAGGTCGAATTTTTTCATACCTTTAACGCTCTTTACGAGGCAGGAAAACAAATTATCATTACATCCGATAAATTTCCCCGTGAAATAGACTTGGAAGACAGATTACGTTCACGATTTGAATGGGGGCTTATTGCCGATATTCAAGCACCTGATCTTGAAACCAAAATGGCAATTCTCAAGAAAAAAGCTGACAGCAACAAAATACAGCTGCCAGATGAGGTTGCCTACTTTCTCGCATCAAGCGATACCCGCAATATCAGAGAACTTGAAGGTATGCTGATACGATTGGGCGCTTACAGCAGTCTGCAACATATCCCAATCACGCTGACCATGGCAAAAAGCAACCTGAAAGATATCCTGATTGATAAACGAAAAGAGATCACGGTTGAGCTGATCCAAAAAACCGTTGCTGACCATTTTGGACTTAAAGTAGCTGACCTCAAGTCTGAAAAACGACTGAAGGCCTTTGTTCAGGCCCGCCAGATAGCTATCTGGCTCTGCCGAGATATGACAACAGCATCCTATCCAGATATAGGTACCAGATTCGGTGGTAAAGACCACTCAACCGTTATTCATGCTGCAAAGAAAATAGAAAAATTACTGATAGATGATTCTAACCTCTTAAAAACAATAAATGAATTGAAAGACGTTATACAGCATTAAAAGTTATTACCAATACCTGTGTATACAACTGTTGATAGCTGTGGGAATAATCATGACTGTGCATAAGTGACCAAAAGCAGGGTCTGTAATCAACAGCTAAAAACAATAAAAAATTAAGTAATTTTAGTATGTTAGAAATTGTACACACTTTCCACAGGACTAATAATAACAATAAAGACTATAAAGATTTAAATAATTATTTATTGGAATACCAAACAAGGAGTCTGACATGAACTTCAAAATCGATAGAGACACCTTTTTAAAGGCGTTACAAAAAGTTCAAGGAATTGTCGAAAAACGGACATCAATGCCGATTCTCTCCAATATTTTAATTGAAGCACAAGGGGACTCGCTTGAAATACTTGCCACAGACCTGGAGGTTGGACTCAAAGGCAGCTATCCGGCTAAAGTTGAATCAGAAGGCAAAATTACGGTTGGTGCAAAGAAACTGTATGAAATTGTAAAAGAGCTGCCAAATCAAGAAATTACTTTTAATTCAAAAGAAAATGACTGGGTAGAAATAACCTGCGGCAAGGTCAGATTTAATATTGTTGGATTACCATCAGATGAATTTCCAGCCGTAGCACCGGTAAAAGACGCACAACTGCTGGAACTTGAGGCGGCATTGCTAAGAAAGATGATTGAAAAAACGTCTTATGCCATCTGCAATGATGAAACGAAATACAATCTGAATGGCATCTTTACCAGGGTTGAACAGACTGAAAACGGTCAGGTTCTAAAGATGGTTGCAACCGACGGTCATCGCTTGTCAATTGCATCAGGTGCTTTTAGTGGAACAGCTAATCCTGAATTATTAAAGGGTGTTATCCTTCCAAAAAAGGGTATCTACGAAATTAAGAAGATTACAGACGAGGGAGATGGGCTGTTGCAATTCGGTTTTGTTGATAGCAGCGCCGTGCTTAAAAAAGGTGATACCACCCTGGTCATGCGGCTGGTAGATGGCGAGTTCCCTGACTACACGCGGGTTATACCTGCAGCAAATGACCAGATTGTAAAAGCACCACGGGAAGCGCTGATTCATGCTGTACGACGGATGGCTATCCTGTCCAGTGAAAAATTTAAAGGAATTATGCTGGAAATCGAAGGAAATGGCGTCAAAATATCATCAAGTAATCCTGAGCTTGGTGATGCCATGGAAGAGCTGGATGTGCAGTATGATGGCAATCCGTTTTCTGTCCGTTTTAATGCACGCTATCTGCTTGATGTCCTTATGGTATCTGAAAGCCAGTATGTGTTGATGAAATTCAAAAATGAGCTGTCACCTTCGATTGTAACACCAGATTCAGATGATGAACTTTTAGCGGTTATTATGCCAATGAGGCTCTAGTTCAGACGTGTTTGTAAAGCAGGTATGGCTTACGCAGTACCGCAATATACAAACAGCCTGTATTCAACCGGCACGGCATCTGACGGTCTTGTATGGCTGTAATGGTCAGGGTAAAACCAACTTTCTGGAATCAGTGTACCTGCTTGGAAATGCACGTCCGTTTCGTTCAGCAAAGGTGCCGGATCTCATCTGCCATGGCAGCAGGACAGCAACTGTTTGCGGGACAGTACTGTCAGCAGGCGTTGAAAGTGATATATTGCTTCGGCTGGAGCAAAATACCCGCCGGGTAACGATTGATAACAAGACAATACAACGCGCAGCTGATCTGCATGGAAAGTTGGCAGTAGTTATCTTTTCACCTGATGATACTGCCATGGTTAAGCTGGGGCCAGAAACCAGGCGGCGGTATCTTGATCGATCACTGTATGCCAGTGATGCAGGCTTTTTGCAGGATTATCACAACTATTACCGGATTCTCAAACAACGCAATGCCCTGCTTAAGACCAATCAACAGGAAGGGCTGGATCTTTGGACAGAACAGCTGGCAGAGGCTGGCATCAAATTGATGGATCATCGTCAACGCTACGCTGAGCGACTCAACCACCTGCTCCAGCAAAAATATCAGCAGATAGCCGGAGAACAGGAAAAAGTAACGCTTGTGTATCAACCTGATCTGCCCTGCACAGCGGAAGATAACAGAGCAGAAGCATTACAGACGGTGCTGAATAATCAACGAGAACAGGATTTGCGTTACAAAACCACCGGTCGTGGGCCACACCGGGATGATCTGACGTTTTTGATTGGAGGACGGCCCCTGAAAAGTTTTGGTTCCCAGGGGCAGCAACGCAGCTTTGTGCTGGCACTGAAAATGGCGGAACTGGACCATCTTCAGGAAACCTTTGGTGAGATGCCGGTGCTGTTACTTGATGATATCGCTTCTGAACTGGACCGGGAGCGGATGAAGAACCTGCTGAGCTATGTACGGCAGCAGGAGGTCCAGGTGCTGATTACAACAACCGACGTAACTCCTTTTCTTCCGGTGCTGCAGCAAGACAGCAAGCTCTTCCGGGTTGATGAAGGCAGACTGACGTACGAAGGAAATGGAACACCATGAGCGAGCTTGAACAGAACGAAACAGCAGCATCAAATGAATACGGTGCCGGTAGCATCAAGGTACTTGAAGGGCTTTCAGCAGTGCGGAAGCGCCCGGCCATGTATATCGGTTCTACGGCCAGTGCAGGTTTGCACCATCTGGTGTACGAAATTGTTGATAACTCGATTGACGAAGCACTGGCCGGTCATTGCAATGAAGTCACGGTAACCATCAACACAGATGGTTCAATTACTGTCGTGGATAACGGTCGTGGTATCCCCACTGACATGCACCCCACAGAAGGACGCTCTGCTGCCGAGGTCGTCCTCACGGTTCTGCACGCTGGTGGTAAGTTTGATAACGATTCCTACAAGGTTTCAGGCGGTCTGCATGGGGTTGGTGTATCGGTGGTCAACGCCCTTTCCAAACGGCTTGATCTTGAGATCAGACGGGATGGCAAAATCTGGCGTCAGACCTATCACCGTGGTGAACCGCAATCTCCGCTGGAGGTAACCGGCAACACCCGGCGGCGTGGAACCAAGATCACCTTTATGCCTGATGAGGAGATCTTTGAGACCACCGAATATTCCTTTGATGTTCTGTCTCAGCGGTTGCGTGAGCTGGCATTCCTGAACGCCGGGGTGCGAATCAAGATCAATGATGAACGGGCTGATGGTAAATCCCATGATTTCTTTTACGAAGGCGGCATCAACTCCTTTGTGGAATACCTGAACCGGGCCAAGACACCGCTGCACCAGAAACCGATCTACTTTAAAGGTGAAAAAGGCGGCGTGGAGATGGAAGTCTCCATGCAGTACAACGACACCTATGATGAAAAGATCTTCAGCTTTGCCAACAACATCAACACCCATGAGGGCGGTACCCACCTGGCAGGCTTCAAGGCAGCCCTGACCCGCACCATGAACACCTATGCAGCCGGTAATAACCTGACCAAAAACGCCAAGGTAGCCATCTCGGGCGATGACCTGCGGGAAGGAATGACCTGTGTTATCTCGGTCAAGATTCCCCAACCGCAGTTTGAAGGTCAGACCAAGACCAAGCTGGGTAACTCGGAAGTTAAAGGGTATGTTGAATCACTGTTGAACGAGAAGCTGGCAGTTTATCTGGAGGAAAATCCTCAGGTAGCCAAGCGGATTCTGGAAAAGTCCATTGAAGCTGCCCGTGCCCGTGAGGCTGCCCGCAAGGCCCGCGACCTGACCCGCCGTAAAGGAGCTCTTGATCTGGGTGGACTGCCGGGCAAACTGGCTGACTGCCAGGAAAAAGACCCGGCCCTCTGTGAACTGTACCTGGTCGAGGGTGACTCTGCAGGCGGTTCTGCAAAACAGGGACGAGACCGTCGCTTTCAGGCGATCCTGCCGCTCAAGGGCAAGATTCTCAACGTTGAAAAAGCCCGTTTTGACAAGATGCTCTCCTCCCAGGAGATCCGTACCTTGATCACTGCCATGGGTACCGGTATCGGCAAGGATGACTTTGACATTGCCAAGCTCCGTTACGGCCGCATTATTGTCATGACTGACGCCGACGTGGACGGCTCACACATCCTGACCCTGCTCTTAACCTTCTTCTATCGTAACATGCAGGAGCTGATTGAGCGCGGTCACCTCTACATTGCCCAGCCACCGCTCTACAAGGTCAAGCGTGGCAAGAAAGAACTGTACCTGCGTAATGAAGCAGCCCTGCAGACCTTCCTGCTGGAGGAAGGGGCTGAAGAACTGGTTCTCAGCATGGAAAAGGGTGACCGTTCCTACATCGGCAAGCAGATTATTCCGGTGGTGCGCCAACTAATTGAGTGGCGTGCCCTGTTTGAAAAAGTAATTAAAAAGGGAATCCCGGGTGAGCTGCTTGATCTCCTACTCAGGGCCGGGGTTCAGCCAGGTATAGAAGAAGTTGCCGGTCTTGAGTCATACCTGAGCATCATGCAGGGGCTGAAGGATGATTGTGATTACCAGGCAGATGAAGATCGGGTGACCTTCAGAATCGGCAATCTGCGTTCCGTGATTGACAACCAGACCCTTGGGGTACTTGCCAGCCACGAATATGAACTGCTGGTGGAGTCAAACCGCAAAGTCACAGAGCTGATGGCAGGTGGACTGGCCCGTCTGGAAGAAAGCGGCAAAGTACTTCTGAACACCAGCCGTCATGAAGAGCTGCTGGCCTACTTCCTTGAATATGCTAAAAAAGGCTTGGCTATCCAGCGCTACAAAGGTCTGGGCGAGATGAACCCGGAACAGCTCTGGGAAACCACCATGAACCCGGAAAACCGGATTCTGTTACAGGTCAAGATTGAGGACGTGGTTGAGGCCGATCAGATCTTTACGGTGTTAATGGGCGATCAGGTCGAGCCGCGCAGAGAGTTTATTGAATTGAATGCTCTAAATGTGGTTAATCTTGATGTCTAAATCTGAGTAATGATACAGACTCTGCTGGACTAAGAGGCACCCGGTCATGATGATTGGGTGCCTTTTGTGTATATTGGGCTTACTGGTTTGACCACTAAAAACCAGTGGTGTATAAACCACAACGCCATTCTTAACGGCAAAGGAGGCCAGCATGGATATCTACTCTTTTGAAGTAACCACCATAGACGGTGTTGTGCAGCGCATGGACAGCTACCGTGGCAAGACGTTGCTGATTGTCAATGTTGCCAGCCGGTGCGGTTTTACCTCCCAATATGCGGGGCTGCAGGCCCTTTATGATACCTATCGGGATAAAGGGCTTGTGGTGCTTGGCTTCCCCTGTGACCAGTTCGGTCATCAGGAACCGGGTGACGAGGAGGAGATAAAAAACTTCTGCTCGCTTACCTATAACGTCACCTTCCCGATGTTTTCCAAGATTGAGGTTAACGGCAGCAACACCCACCCGCTGTATCGCTATCTCAAATCGGCCCAAAAAGGGCTGATCGGTACAGAAGCCATCAAATGGAACTTCACGAAATTCCTTGTCAGCCGGGATGGCACGGTGCTCAAGCGCTATGCGCCAACCGATACGCCGGCCAGCATTGCTGCGGATCTGACGACATTACTGGGCTGAAAGGCAACCCATGTAACAACATGCGCAGATGCTCTGTAACGCAGAAATCATAGAGGTTCAATAGATTGTGAAAAATGAGGTGAAGATATGCCAGTAACTATCGTTGCCCAGGTAATGGCCAAGACTGAACATCGTGGGGTGGTTAAGGCGGAACTGCTACACATGATCCCCCCGACCCGTCAGGAAGCGGGATGCATTGAGTACCGTCTGCATCAGGATTGTGATAATCCGGATCTGTTTCTGTTTTTTGAGACCTGGCAGGATATGGAGTCCCTGCAGAGCCACCTGCAGTCACCCCACTTCACCCGGTATGTTGCCACGGTTTCAGACTGGATTGCCAACAAGACGGTGTTCAGGATGAACAGTATTGGCGAGCCCTTGTTCGAAGTGTAACGAGCTGCAGGCGGTGGGTACGCTGTCGGAGTTTACACGTAGATAGAGAGCTGCTCTCGAAGCGCGCGGCTCTCATCAGCTGTTACCGGTTGAGATGGCGTGCGTTTGCTGGTCTCATCAGGATCAACGTTTGATGAAAGCACTACCCGATCGACGATGCCGGTATCCGGCTGTTTCTTTGATGAGTGAGCAGTTTGGCTGTTGGCCTGTTCAGCGGCATGCTCTTTCTTCAGCTCAAGATACTGCTGTTCGGTTGGAGAAAGTAATTTAGTGCGTATCGCGTAATGCATTGCGTGTTACCTTCTGTTGTGTGCCGCCAGAAAACCGCTCAAGCGTACTTTCCCGTTTTTCTCCGTCCTTGAAGAGTAGAAAAATGGCCATTCGCTCATCAAAAGAAATTCCGTGGTAGCTGAAATCATTAACCAGACTGTGCATAGCTCTCCCTAACTATACCTAACTGCAGATGCCGCCTATTTCTTGTGCGGCCTCCCTCTGAACGTTTTCAAGAAGTCCGTAGTAGTATCTGTTTCGGTAGAAATAGATTTTTCTCAAGTGTGCGGGTGAGATTTGCTAAACGCTGTGTGGTATGAAGGGCAAGATCCGATTAGGCAGGGAAAAGAATATACCGTTACCTGGCAGGCGGGCTTTCAGGCATGAACCAGATGTAGTTTCCGTGAAACATGGCGGCTGATATAGAGCATCATCCCCATGGTGATCAGCATGGTGGCAACGGTGATAAAGCCGACGGTGTCATAGTGTTGCAGTGGTGAGTTTTTGGCTGCCTGCTGGACAATCAGACCGGAGACAAATGAGGCAACGCCGCCCGAAACCTGCTGGATAGAGGAGTTGATTCCCATGTAGGCCCCACGATCCGGTGGCTCCGGCATGCCGGAGATCAGGGCAGATGAGGTGATCATGCGGCAGGAGATGCCGGTGTAGAGCAGGATGTTGACCAGAATCACCAACCAGATCGGGTTTGGTCCCTGGTGGGTGTAGATCACCACCATCAGCATGGAAAGCAGACTGCCCAGAACAAACAGCCGGTACTTGCCGTAGGCATCCGCCAGCTTGCCCAGGATCGGGCCCATCACCATTGAGAAACAGCCGGTAACAAAGAAGATCTCTGAAAGTCTGGCTTCAGGAATCAGTACATTGTTAACCAGAAACGCGGTGCTGAACGGCATCAGCATGAAGCCGCCGGTAGTCAGCAGTACGGTTGCACCAAAACCACGTATATAGAGTCTGTTGGTTGCGGTCCGCCAAAGGTGATGCAGTGCATTGGTGTCGTGCTGAACTTTGAGGTGTCCTGTCACCGGCTGCAATGTAAGCGCAATGACCACACCAAACAGTGCCCCCAACGATGCAATCAGCAGAAATGGCGCATGCCAGTTGAAATGGGTTGCCAGATACAACCCCACCGGAATTCCCAGTACCTGGCTGGCGGCAAAGGCCATCTGCACCACCCCCATCACCCGGCCACGCACCTCCATGGCAAAGAGATCTGTAATAATGGCAAATGATATGGAGCCGATCACACCGCCAAAGACGCCGGTGATGATCCTCGCCCAGAGTAGGGTGGTATAGCTGTTGGCGATCCCGCAGAATATGGTGCCGCAGATAAAGCCGGTATAGAAGAACAGCAGCATCTTTTTTCGGTCAAACCGATCGGCAAAACCTGCTGCACACAGCCCCGATGCTCCGGCGCTGAAGGCATAGGCTGAAACAACCAAGCCAAACTGGGAGGTGGAGATACTCAGCCCCGGCATCAGAATCGCGCCCAGTGGCGACAGCACCATAAAGTCCAGCACCACCGTGAACTGCAGCAACCCCAGCATGGCGATGACAAACTTTTCGTAGGCAGAAAACAGGTGCTGCGATCCGTCCTTCACGATACTTCCTTTCTCGTGCCAGAGTGGCAGACAGCATGGGGATCAACGATACCCCATCCAGCCGCGCAAGGTTAGGTATTTTTGTTGCTGTGCTCAAAAATGAGAGGTACCCAACCTGCTGATTATCGCCCGTTCCAGCGCCATCAGCCGGTAGTCTCTGGATCTGTTTGTTGATGAGTGGCTGCAGCGGCTGGCTTCTCTCTGATCTCTTGCACGGCACGGTGTACAAGTGGCAGAGGATGTGGTATAAATTTCCGCTTTTATAGCTTTAGATTCTACGCAGTGAAGGAACTCCCATGCAGGAACAGGTAACGCAGAAGGTTGCAGTCAATATTGAAGATGAGATGAAGCGTTCTTACATGGATTATGCCATGTCGGTCATAGTTGGCCGTGCTCTGCCGGATGTTCGGGATGGTCTTAAGCCGGTACACCGTCGCTGTCTGTATGCCATGCACGACATGGGCAACGACTACAACAAGCCGTACAAGA
>CAZNWF010000028.1:0-27736 GCA_964576485.1 uncultured Geobacter sp.
CGATGAAATCAAGGATCTCAACGAGATTGTCACCATGTATCTGGACTATGCGGAAAGGCAGGCCCGGCAACGCAAGACCGTCACCATGGAACAGTGGTCAGAAAAACTTGATGCCTTTCTGTCGTTCAATGAGCATGAGATCTTGACCCATGCCGGAAAAGTAAAGGCAGAGGTGGCAAAGGAAATCGCCGAACAGCGGTATGAAGAGTTTAACCAGAAACGGAAGACCGAAGAAGCCCTGGCCGCTGACAGAGAGGATCTGCAAGTTCTGGAAGAGCTGGAGAAACGACTGCTGGAGCAAAAGAAGGCATGATCCTTACATATTTATGCAGACACTGAGCAAGCATATTTAGCACTATCCATCAGTTAGTGCCTTTTTATGAGAGATTAAATTTATGCCCCCAATCATCGACATCCACTGCCACACCGCTGGCATCGGTTCCGGCAACTCCGGCTGTTTCATATCCCCTACCCTGCGCACAAGCTGGAAGTATCGAGTCTACCTGAGCTCCTTTGGAGTGCGTGAACATGAACTGCTGCTGCACGGCGACAAGCTGGTGCTGGAGCGTTTGTCAGCCTCCCTGACCGCATCAGGCAAGGTAGACATGGCGGTGGTGCTGGCCATGGATGGGGCCTTGGACAGCGGGGGTAAGCTGGATCAAAGCTGTACTGAGATGTACATCCCCAATGACTTTCTGGCAGAGGCGGTGAAACAGCACGCTAACCTGCGCTTTGGGGCCAGCATCAACCCGTATCGCAGGGATGCGCTGGAGCTGTTGGACAAGGCGGTTGAGGCAGGTGCGGTGCTGATGAAATGGCTCCCCTCGATCCAGCATATTGATCTGGCTGATAAACGGCTGGTGCCGTTCTATCAACGGATGCAGCAGCATGGTCTGCCACTGCTGACCCACACCGGCGATGAGGCCTCCTTTACCTATGCCCGTAATGAGCTGGGAGACCCGCACCGGCTGCGCCTGGCGCTGGAGCAGGGGGTAACGGTGATTGCCGCCCATGCCGCTGCCAATGGCAAAAACGAAGGCGAACACAACTTCAGCCGTTTCCTGCGCCTGTGCGATCAGCACCCCAACCTGCATGCCGATATCTCTGCCCTGACCCAGATCAACCGGCCCGGCCAGTTGCGGCGGTTGCTCCAGCACCACCTGCATGGCAGATTGCACTACGGCACTGATATGCCGCTGACCAACACCCCGCTGGTTTCACCACTGGGGCACCTGACCCGACTACCCCCCTGGACCGTGGCACGGTTGATGGCCATTAAAAACCCGTGGGATCGGGATGTTGCGCTGAAGCAGGCACTGGGTGTACCGGAAGAGGTATTCAGCAATCCAGCAAGATTACTGAAAATCTAAAAAGACAGATAGCCACTGAGCACACAGAGGTCTCAGAGAAGGTCAAAGGCATAGCTCGCGGATTACATCTGATTTTGACGGATTTACGCTGTTTTAAAAACCAAGTGGTTTCAGATCTGTGTATATCCGCCTAATCCGCGTCATCCGCGTGCTATGGTCATGGCTCTTGATCAGACAAAACAACTCTATGTTCTCTGTACCCTCTGAGGCAAAAGTTTGAAAGGAATCAATCCATGCCATCGGTCTACGACCTGAAACCAAAATTCCAGAACCTGCTCCGTCCGTTGGTCAAGTTGCTGGCCCGAATCGGCGTGACCGCCAATATGGTTACCCTGGCTGCCATGCTGGGTTCCATCGCCTATGGCATCTGGATCTACCAGCCGTTTGCCACTCACGGACCAAACCCGTATCCGTTTCTGTTTCTGGGACTGTTCCTGTGTATCCGCATGGCCTTAAACGCCATTGACGGCATGCTGGCCCGCGAACACGGTCAGCAGAGCCTGTTCGGTGCCTACCTGAATGAAGTGGGCGACGTGGTTTCCGATGCTGCTCTCTACCTGCCGTTTCTGGACCTGATGGGGCATGGCCTGGGCTGGGTACTGATGATCGGCCTCTGCTGCCTGACTGAGTTTGTGGGGCTGCAGGGCAAGACCATCGGCGCTTCCCGGCGTTACGACGGCCCCTTTGGCAAGAGCGACCGGGCGGTGTTCTTTGGCGCACTGGGCCTGTTTACTGCCTGGGCTGTGTTTGAAAACAAACAGGCGTTGCATGGCATTGTCATGAACTGGGCGATGTTGATCGCCAGCCTGCTGGCACTGATCACCATCATCAACCGGGTGCGCCGGGGAATTCAGGAGGCACGGTCATGAACCTGCAGCAATGGATTGCCAACTCCAGCTATAGCACCCTGCCCCACGGTTTTCTGGTACTGGGGCTGATGATAGGCGGCGCAGTAACCGGCATGCTGGCTGGCCTTGCGTTGAAGAGTTACGAGGTGCTGATCCGCTCCCGCACCTGGCTGTTGATCATCGCTCTGTTCAGCCTGGGCACCTGGCGGCCCGGCTTTGCCCCTTGGCTGTTCGGCTTTATCAGCTTTCTGGCCCTGCGCGAGTTCATTACCCTGCTGGAGACCCGCCCGGCTGATCGCGGCGCCCTGTTCTGGCTATTTCCTGCCATTATCATCCAGTACTTCTGGGTGGGGATGCAGTGGTACGGCATGTTCATCATCTTTATCCCGGTCTGGCTGTTCCTGTTTATTCCACTACGTTTGGTGATTGCCGGAGAAACCGAAGGCTTTATCCGTTCTGCCGGAACCATCAACTGGGTGGCGATGATGACGGTCTTTTCCTTAAGCCATGTGGCCTACCTGATGCAGCTGCCGGTGGCTGGCGTGGGGCACGGCCTGGGCTATGTGCTTTCCTTGGTGATCATGACCGCCCTGAATGATGTGTTTCAGTTTATCTGGGGCAAGCTGCTGGGCGGGCCCAAGATCATCCCCAAGGTCAGCCCCGGCAAGACCTGGTCTGGCTTTTTAGGGGGCGTTGGCACCAGTGCGCTGCTGGCAGCCTTTCTGCTGCCGCTGTTAACCCCGTACAACCATCTGGCCGGTGCCGGAGTCGGCGCATTACTGGCCTGCTGCGGGTTTATCGGTGATGTGGTGGAATCGGCAGTTAAGCGGGATATCGGGGTTAAGGATTCCGGCACCAGCCTGCCGGGGCATGGCGGTATACTTGACCGGGTGGATAGTCTGACCTACACTGCGCCGGTGTTTTTTCATCTGACCTGGTATCTGTTTCATTGAGCAAACAGATAGCCTTGGGACTCTCCTGCCATGAATCAGTTTAGATTTTGCACCTCCCACTTCCAAACCTTCTTAACCCCTCCCGGCCTCCCCTTATCAGGGAAGGAGAAAACGGTGAGGCTTCAAGGCCTCCCCCCTGACAAGGGGGGACTGAGGGGGGTTGATTCATGCCTTATGTTCTCCCATATTATCTGCACCGTCTTTTTTGCCGTTATCATGTTCAGCAGTAACGCCCATGCCTACTGTTTTAACGAAGCCGGGCAGCTCTACGGCATCAACCCGCTGGTGCTGCGCTCCATTGCCGGGGTGGAGTCCGGCAACAAACCTGATGCCGTGGGCAAGAACACCAATGGCAGTTATGATGTGGGCCTGATGCAGATCAACACCATCTGGAAGAGCACCCTGGGGCCGGAACGCTGGAAGCACCTGGGGGATGCCTGCTACAACACCAAGACCGGGGCCTGGATTCTGGCCGCCTGCATCAGCAAGTACGGCTACAACTGGCGGGCAGTTGGCTGCTACAACAGCCAGACCCCGGAAAAGAGCGAGATCTACGCCAAAAAGGTCTTTGAAAAGCTGGAGCGGCTGAAAAACGGCAAGGAACCGCAGCCGCTGGACAAGGATATGGAAGCGGTCTTAACCGCCCATGTAGAGGAGATAGTGGCTGCAAAGCAGGAAGGACGTAAAGTACCCAAAAAGAAGGTGCTGAAGTTTGTCCCCTATACCCGGCTGCCCAAGGACAAGCTGCATCAACCGCCTCCACCCCCCAAAGGCGAACCGTCTGCACCGGTTCCGGTACCGTGGTAATGCAGCGCCTGATCAGGATCATCTTTCTGGCCTGTTGTGTGCGGCCGCTGGTGTCACTGTTGCTGGGACGCTGCATCAAGGGGCGCGAGCACCTGCCGGTCAGCGGCCCGGCCATTATTGCAGCCAACCACAACAGCCATCTGGATATCCTCTACCTGATTACCCTGATGCCACTCAAGGCGCTGGCACTGCTGCGGCCGGTGGCAGCAGCCGACTACTTCTGCAGTACACCGCTTACTTCATGGCTTTCCCGCACCCTGTTGGGTATCATCCCCCTGGAACGGAAACGGAGCAGCTTCCATGCCGATCCGCTGGCCGGGCCTGCAGCAGCGCTGGAGCAGGGTGAGATTGTGATCATCTTTCCTGAGGGGAGCCGGGGTAAACCAGAGGAGTTGGGGCAGATCAAGCCGGGGGTGGCCCATCTGGCAAAGCGGTTTCCCACCGTGCCGGTGGTACCAGTCTTTATGCGTAATCTGGGAAAGAGCCTGCCACGGGGCAGCTTTGTACTGGTACCGTTTTGCGGCAAGGCAGCGGTTGCTGAACCACGCTGTTTCAGCGGTGACACCAAGCTATTTACGGCTGAGCTGGCAGCAACCATGCAGCAGTTGGAAGATCAGGTGGATGGCACCTCTTCCTGAGTTTCTGTCATAATTTCGATTTCAGCTTAAGGATGATATCAAGGCGGCGAGGAATTCGGCGACGCAGGCGTACAAGCAGTACGCTGAGGAGAACGAAGACGAGCCAACGAAGATTGCGCCTTAAGATGGAATCGAAACAACGTACTTCTTGACCGTTCTACGATCCAGCCCGGTGCGCCGGGCCACCTCTTCATAGCTACCAAGACGCTGGTACAACAGGCCACAGTAGCCTGCCAGCAGCTCCCGCGCATCCAGACTGCCCTGACTGACACCAGCCACCAGCGCATCCTGCAGACCTCCGCCCCCCACAACCAGACGATCCCCTTCATAACGGCGGGTCAAGAGCATCCTGCGCACCGCCTGCTCAAGCTCACGCACATTGCCGGGCCATCCGTAGTGCGGCCCCAGCGAGCTGCGCAACCCCTCACTGATTTCGGCTGCCATGGCACTGCATTCATGCCCCAACATCCGCTGCAGGATGTTTTTGACCAGGGCCGGTAGCTCGGACGGTTCTTCCTGCACCCGCTGCCGCAGTGGCGGCACAATGATCTGATCTGAACAGAGCCGGTAGTAGAAATCATCCCGAAACTGCCCTTCCCGCCGCAGTTCATCCAACGGGCGGTTGGTGGCAGCAATCACCCGTCCATTGAAACGCAGCCGGTCATGGCTGCCCACCGGTGCAAAGGTCCGTTCCTGCAGCACCTGCAACAACTTGATCTGCACCGGTATTGAGACATCGCCGATCTCATCCAGAAAAATAGAGCCGTGGGCAGAGCAGCGGCTGAAAACCCCTTCATGGTTGTCAATGGCACCGGTAAAGGCCCCTTTACGGTGGCCGAACAGCTCTGACTCCAGCAGCGATTCCGGGTACTGGGACAGGTTGCGGCTGATAAAGGTACGGGTAAAGCTGTCTTTGAAACAGCCGGTTTTATCATCAAACGGGATAAAGCCGGAACGCCCGATGGCAGCGGCGGCGGCCCCCTTGCCGGTACCGGTCTCACCCAGCAGCAGGGTGGAAAAATCCTCCATCCGATCCCAGAGCCGCTGGTCATACAGGTTGATGTCGCAGGTAAAGATGTTGTTCCAGAGCTGCAGCCGAAGGGTATGCATGGAGGGAGACAGCCCGGTCAGGCTGGTATCGATGAAGTAGAAGGCACGCCGGATCTGGTAAAAGATCTCCAGATAGCGGCGACAATCAGGACCGGCATACCCCAGCCGCTCCAGTTCAAGCAGCACCTCGGCGGCAAACGGCACCTTGATCGGTCGATCACCGGCCTTGAGCTGTTCCAGAATAAACTGATCAAAGGCATCGCGGTAGCGATGGTAAATGGCAAACTGAAAGGAGGTCTGCAGCAGGCTGCGGTCGTCACCGCGATACTGCAGCGGATCATGCCGATTGTTGCGACGCAGCCCATCAAGACGTTCGCTCACCCGCTGTACCACCCGTTCAAACAATTCATCCCGGCTACAATTGCGGTCACAACCGGAAATCTTCAAATCCAGCGTTTCGCGTTCGGGGCTGAATGGGTTGGCAAAGGCGGCCTGGGCCACATCATGCAGAAATTCACGATCACCAGCAGATAAAGTTAGCGGCTTATTCATACACAAAATGTACATAAGCAGCACATTATATGTCAAAACAATTCAAAACACCCCGCCAAAACAAAACCATATATTGCTTAAATTATTCACAAATACTAATTGGCACGCTCCCTGATAGATGCAATATCAAGAACAGCAACACCGGGAGGACGCCATGAAAACCATCAACAAGCGGATCTTTACCATCATCCCGATTATCGCCTTTGCACTCACCATCGTTATCTCAAACGGGATTTTCCGCACCATTGACCATCGTCGCGCCGCAACAGCAGACCAGTCTCTGCCTGCTGATGAAACGCCCAACGGCAGTTACAGCAACCTGATCAACACCTTGAACGCCAGCACCACGAGGTAGGCCATGAACACGAATCCATATTTACGTTGAGCCGTACAAACCTGATGTTGTAAGCTACAGATCACTCAAGAAAACCTGGAGGTACTGATTAATGAGACTGCTCCTCAGGGCGATAACAGCATGGTGCTTCATTCAGGGTATTGCAACCTCGGTTCAGGCCGCCCCTGCTGATGATGTGCAAGGGCAGCTTTCCTCATCATCATCAACTGCAGCGTTGCCAGGCAAATGCCGGGAGCATCTGCTGAAGGCCCATGGTGTTGCCAGACAACAGGTGGATGACGGCCTGAAGCAGGAACTGGCCCACTTTCGCACCCTGGCAGAGCAGGCCCTGATGCTGCGGGCAGAGACCATCTCAGTGGGCAGACGGATCAAGACCCAGCTGGAGCAGAAAAAGCCGCTGTCCGGCGATGATCTGGAGATTATGAACATCGGCATTACTGAACACCTGAAACTGCGCAAGGAACTGTTGGAGGTTGCTGAATCCCACGAATGCTGGCTGGACGGAACCGAACAGGAGTGGATTGCTCGCGGTGTATCGCCGGAGGCGCGACTGAACGGGGTAATGATGTCGTTCTCATCCGCCTTTTTGCTGTACGACAACTACCTGTTGGCGGTCTCGCTGTTTGAAGGGGATGCCAAGCTGCGCCGCCTGCTGAACGAGGCCGATCCCGGCTACGCGGTCAAGAGCGCCGCTTTGGCCAAGGTAACTCTTTCCTACAACTCCATCAACAACCGTAGCCGGGTACGCAAGGCGATCAAGTTCTATGAGCGCGAGACAAAGCGGTTCAATCAGTCGATTGATGCCAACCCGGAAACCGCCTACATCAATCTGCTGATCAAGCAGAGCCCCTCCTACTCCATGGTGCGGACCTGGTCACCGTTCTATGTAGTGGGCCGCAAGGTTGGCTTTCTGGGTGGGGTAACCGAAGACACCCTTTCCGGGCTGGAACGGCACGGTATCAGTCTGTTTAGCATGGTATTCGGCAATGCAGTGGGACTGGTGGAGACCCGCAAGGGCAAGCTGTATTGCAAACTGCCGGTCAGGGAGCAGTTGACAGGCACCCTGCAGGCCGGCGATGTGCTGCTTGAAAAGACCCCCTTCCGCCTGACTGACAAGCTGATCCCCGGCTACTGGGGCCACGCAGCGGTCTGGATCGGCACTGAAAAAGATCTACGGGAGCTGGGCATCTGGGATAACCCGTTGGTCAAGCGCTACCATGACAAGATTCAGCAGGGACGCGGCGTGGTTGAGGCGCTGCGCTCCGGAGTGGAGATGAATCCGCTGGATCAGTTTATGAATATTGACAGCGTAGGGATTTTACGCAAACAGAACATCAGCAGGGATGACCGGATCAGAGTCATCCTGCAATCATTGCGGCAGGTGGGCAAACCCTACGATTTCAATTTTGATGTGGAATCAAAGGAGCGGGTCTACTGCTCAAAGCTGGTCTATCTGACCTACAGTGGTGTGGAATGGCCCACCAAAAAGTCTTTGGGCCGCACCACCTTTACCCCTGACGATGTGGCTAACCGTGCCCTGGCCGGTGATTTCCGGTTGGTGCTGTTTTACCATAACGGCAAACAGGTTCAGCAGGCACCGCTGGAGCAGATGGCAAATCTGATGGAGCAACAGGTTAAGGCATCTGCAGCACGTTAAGACAACCAGAAAATTTCTGGTATACTTGCGCAGCAGCAATGTACCAGACCAGGAGGTTGTATATGCCGTTACGTCATCTGTTTTTTCTGTTTTGCGCCTGCCTTTGCCCCGGCATCGTGCTGGCTGCACCGCCAACACGTATACCGGCCCAAGCCACAATCAGCGCAGTTACGGTCTACCAGGACCGGGCTCAGGTCACCCGTTCCGTAACCGTAACACTAAAGCCGGGCAGCCAGATTATTGCGGTGGAAGGATTGCCGGTGCTGCTGCAGGACGATTCAGTGCGGGTTGATGCCAAGGGAACGGCACGGGCCACCATTACCGGCATTGAGGTCAAGCGCAGTTTCCTGACCCAGACGGCAGACAAGCGGGTCAAAGAGATTGAGGCTGAACTGAAGCAGCTGGAGCGTAAGCTGGGTGGTCTTGATGCAAAAAAGGCCGGCCTAACCGCCCAGAAAGGGTTTGTTGATTCAATCAAAGTGGCCTGGGGTGAGCGGATCTCACAGCAACTGGCGGTGGGCAAGCCGACCACGACAGAACTGAATGAGGCGATGGGGTTTGTGGGTAGCAATACCGTGAAGGTTGAAGACCAACAACGTGATATTGAGCAGGAAAAACAGGCCATCAAAGAGCAGATCGATGCCCTGCAGCGGAAGAAACAAGAGGCCACCGGTTCCTGGCGCAAGGAAAGCAAGACCGTTGAAGTGGCGGTAGAGACCGCCAAAGAAGGCAAACTGACCCTGGACCTGTCTGGCGTGGTCAACCAGGCCACCTGGGAGCCCAGCTATGATGTGCGTCTTGCTCAGGATGGCGCCAGTGCGGAACTGACCTATCGCGCCCAGGTCCGTCAGCAGACCGGCGAAGACTGGAGCAATGTAGCGCTAACCCTCTCCACAGCCCGACCGGCCAGCGGAGGCGCTCCTCCCACCCTCTCCCCCTGGCGGATCTCCTTCTACCGCCCCATGCCGGTGGCCATGCCTGCTGCAGCACCAATCCGTAACTACAAAAAGGCGGCCAGGCCCGTGATGGCAGAGAGCATGAAAGCTGATATGGCAATGGAGGAGGAAGCTCCTGCACCTGAGCCTGCTGCCTTCCAGACTGCCCAGGCAGATGCAGAAGGAACCTCAATCGCATTCAAGATTCCCAAGCCGGTTGAGATCCCTTCTGACAACACCCGTCACAGCACCGTGATCGCCCTGGAAAAACTGCCGGTCAGCACTGAATACAGCAGCGTACCCAAACTGGCACCGGTTGCCTATCTGACCGCAGAACTGGTCAACAAGGCTGGCTGGCCATTGATGCCCGGCAGCGTCAAGATCTTCAGTGGTAACACCTTTGTGGGTAGCGCTGCTATGAAGCAGGTGGCCTCAGGCGAAAAGTTCACCCTGCCCTTTGGCAGCGATGACCAGATCACGGTCAAGCGGGAAGAGCTGAAACAGCATAAAGAGGCCGGCCTGTTCGGCAAAAACCGGATGGGCTACCGTTCAACGGTCACCGTTACCAACTTCCGCAACGAAGCCCAGACGATCAGCATCAAGGACCAACTGCCACTGGCTGGCGACAGCGAAATCAAGATCAGCCTGGAAGAGGCGACCCTGCCGCCAACCGAGAAGAAGGACGATGGCACACTGGTCTGGAAGATGAAACTGGCAGCGGGTGAGAAGAAGGTGTTTAGTTACGAGATCGTGGTGGAGTATCCCAAGGACCGTGAGGTGACCGGACTGTAACAGCAAAGGCCCATTTTAACGCAGAGCAACAAGAGAGAGCCGCAGAGTCGCAGAGAGATGTTACTGGTTACAACCGACAAAATCTCTGCCACTCTGCGGCTCTGCGTTAAAGGTTTCAATCTGCTGTTTGATTAAACAACCTGCAATACAAAACATTTAAGGTACTCAGACTCCGGGAAGTTCAGCAGTACCGGATGATCCGGGGCCTGTGAACGGGCCGTTACCAGCCGCACCTCTCGCTTGGCCTGACGGGCAGCGGTGGCCAGCATCTCGCGGAACGGTTCCCGCCCCATATGGTAGGAACAGGAGCAGCTGATCAGGTAGCCGCCCGGCTCCAGCAGTTCCAGGGCGCGGCGGTTAATGGTGATATACCCTTTGGTGGCCTCGGCCAGATTCTTGCGGTTTTTGACAAAGGCAGGCGGG
The DNA here is from genome assembly GCA_964576485.1 of uncultured Geobacter sp. Lineage (GTDB taxonomy): Bacteria > Desulfobacterota > Desulfuromonadia > Geobacterales > Pseudopelobacteraceae > Trichlorobacter. The sequence continues at coordinate 10,381 of CAZNWF010000028.1, forward strand.
TCCATCACCACGGCTCCAAAACTACGCCCTTCCAGCTTGAGTGAACGCAGTCGATCAAAGGCATCGCACTCCTCAAAGCCAACCCGATCCGAGAGACCGTTTAAGGCAGCATTCCTGCCTGCCAGGGCAACGGCACGTTCAGAGATATCCAGCCCCAGCACAGATCTGGCCCCAAAGAAGCCGGCGTGGGCGGCCCAGCTGCCGCTGTAGCAGAAGCAGTCCAGCACATCCTTGCCGTTACAGATATCCTTCAGCAACAGGTGGTTCTCCTTCTGATCCAGAAAACCGCCGGTCTTCTGGCCATGGCGCAGATCCACCTCAAAGGTCAGACCGTTTTCCTGCATAGTAACAGCGTCCGGGATGGCCCCCTGCAACAGTTCCACCTCTTCTGTCATCCCCTCCATACCCCGCACCGCCACATCATTACGGGCAATGATTCCCGCAGGCGACAGCAGACGCTGCAGCGCCTCCAGAATCAGGCCACGCCGTCTGTCCATACCGGCAGACAGCAGCTGTAACGAAAGGTAATCACCGTACTTGTCCACCACCAGACCGGGCAGAAAATCAGATTCACCATAGATCAGCCGGAAAGTCTCCATCTGGGGGTAGAGGCTGCGACGATGGGCCAGAGCCGCGGCAATCCGCCCTTCAAAGAAACCGACCGAATCAATATCGTCATGCTGACGGGAAAGCAGCCGGACCGAAATCAGGGAATGGGGGTTATGGTAGCCGGTGCCGATAAAATTACCGCTGACATCAAACAGTTCACAGGCAACACCCGGTTCTGAGGCACCTTCAATCCGGCCGATCTCATTACTGAACACCCAGGGGTGTCCGGCCTTGATCCGGCGGTCTTCGTTCTTTTTCAGGCTGATTCTGGTCACGGCAACATTTCTCCAAGGGAGGCAAGGGGGATGCGATCCGGCAGCTTGATGCCGAACTCGCGTAGATACAGCACATTAACCGAGACCAGCAACGAATTAAGCCGTTCCAGATCAATCAGGGCGCCACCCGGCATCCGTTCCATCCCTTTACAGTTACGCGGACAGACATCCACCCGGCGGCCCGCTTCTTCAGTGATCAGGATCGGCAGTCCATGGGTGCGGCAGATGATCGGGCGGGCCTGGTACAACAGACAACGATCAGCAAGCAGGAGCGGACAACGATCCCCATCCTGAGGGTTGGACAACTGGTGCTTCAACTGCTGATACTGCTCCGGCGGCAGCTGTCCGGCAGCCTCAATCAGCGCCGCAGCCTCCACCGGAAAGACCGAGATACCGATACAGCAGGAGGAACAACCGGCGTGGCAGGTGAGGGCATCACCCAATAGTGTGGTGATACCCTCACAGAGTTGATCCACCTTGTCCAGCAGGCGGTGGTAGTTTTCCAGTGGCTGGGCCATGCTACATCCATGATAATAGACCGCGGATGACGCGGATTAAGCAGATTAACGCAGATAAGAATCACTCAACAGCCCTGAAACAAAAAAACAACCAACAACCTGAAAACATCCTTAAAACAAGAAAAGGCTATTAAAAAGATCCGCGGAGATCCGCAACAATCTGCGTCATCCGCGTGCCAACACCTTTGATTTACTGGATCTTCAACACGATCTTGCCAAAATGCTTATCCTCTTCCATCATCCGGTGCGCCTCTACCACTTCATCAATTGAGAAGACCTTCTCAATGATCGGCACGATGGTGCGGTCGGCAAACTTAGGCAGGGCGGTCTTGGTGAATTCAGCCACAATACCAGCCTTATCCTTGACCGGACGGGAGCGCAGCACCGAACCGATGATCTGCTGACGTTTGACCATCATCAGGGCCAGGTTCAGCTCTGCCTTGATACCGCTGATGATACCGATGATCACCAGACGTCCGGCATAGCCCAGAGAGGCCATATTCGGAGCCAGGTACTTGGCGCCGACATGATCCAAAATCACATCCACCCCCTTCTTGTTGGTGAACTCCTTAACTGCTTCGGAGAAATCAGGGGTGGTGGTGAAGTCAACCACCAGATCAACCCCCATCCCCTTGACCCGCTCAATCTTGCTGGGGTGTGCAGTAACAATAAGCTTGGTCTCCGGCACCAGCGCCTTGCAGAGCTGCACGCCAGCCATGTTGACCCCGCCGCCGCCGCCGTGGATGATGGCAGTATTCTTGTCCTTCAGGCCACCGATCATGAACAGGTTGGAAAAGGCGGTGATGTAGGATTCACAGACGCAGGCAGCCTCTTCAAAAGACATGGACTCAGGGATCGGCATCAGGTGGCTGGCATAGGCCACGGCATACTCGGCACAGGCACCGCCGCCCACCAGTGACATAACCCGCTGACCAACCTGCCAGCCTTCAACGCCGGGGCCGATTTCTTCAATGGTGCCTGCCACTTCAAGGCCAAGAATTTCAGAGTCACCGGGAGGTGGTGGATACTTGCCTTCACGCTGCACCAGATCAGGACGGTTAATGGTGGTGGCAATTACTTTGACCAGCACCTGACCTTCAGCAGGAACAGGCTTCGCAGCCTCCCCGACCTTCAACACCTCTACGCCGCCAAAACCCTCCATCAATACAGCCTTCATAGGAACCCCTCCCAAATGAGATAGTGTTTGAAAAATGCAAGGGGCTAATCTACCTGCTCAGGCTGCTTTTGTAAACCGAAAAACCGCGTTGAACCCTTGATTTAAGGGCTTTTTTCTGCCATAAACGGGCCGCATCAAACAACCAGACAGCACGAGGATGGTAGCACAATGAAGATACTGGTCACCAATGACGATGGCATCGGAGCACCGGGCATCAAGGCCCTGGCTGAAGCACTGACGGAGCTGGGAGAGGTTACGGTGGTGGCACCAGACCGAGAACGGAGCGCTGCCGGGCATTCCCTGACCCTGCACTCTCCCCTGCGGGTCTTTGAACTGCGCCAAGGCTGGTTTGCCGTGGATGGCACCCCCACTGACTGCGTTAACATGGGGATACACAGTCTGCTTGATGCCCCGCCGGATCTGGTGGTTTCAGGCATCAACCACGGCGGCAACATGGGGGATGATATCACCTACTCAGGCACCGTTGCCGCTGCCATGGAAGCCAACCTGATGGGCATACCGGCCCTGGCGGTTTCCCTTGCCACCTTTGGCCCGACAGAACATTTCCCTGACGCTGCCAAGGTGGCGGTGCAGGTAGCTCGGATGCTGATCCAGCAGGGCCTGCCGACTGATACCTTCCTGAACCTGAACGTCCCTAACCTGCCGTTTGCAGAAATCAAAATTCCACTGATTACCCGTCAGGGCAAACGTTCATTCGTGGGCAAGATTGTGGACAAGACGGATCCCAGAGGCCGCAAATACTACTGGATCGGCAGTGAAGAACCCAGTTTTCTGGATGATGAGGGCACTGATTTCAATGCCGTTGGCAAGGGGCACTCCTCCCTCACCCCGCTGCACCTGGACCTGACCAACCACCGGGCCCTGGAAGCCCTGAAGCACTGGCAGATTGCCTGATGCTGGACATACGCGGCCCACTCTGGTATCGTGCCGCTGTTAATCTTCCGATGGGGAGTCTGTTTTAGTGAATTTTGAAATCGCCCGCAAACGAATGGTACAGGAACAGCTCGTTGGTCGCGGCATTACCACCCCTCGTCTGCTTGACGTCTTTCAGAAGGTTCCCCGCCACCTGTTTGTGCAGGAGGCTATGGCAGTTCAGGCCTACAGTGACGGCCCTCTGCCGATTGGCGAAAAGCAAACCATCTCCCAACCGTATATTGTCGCACTGATGACCGACCTGCTGGAGTTGACCAGTAAGGACCATGTGCTTGAAATCGGCACCGGATCAGGCTATCAAACCGCCATTCTTGCCAGTCTGGTCAGACGGGTCTGGACCATTGAGCGAATCCGCCCCCTGGCCATGCAAGCCAGAAAAATACTCGATTCCCTGCACCTGCTGAACGTCAACATCAAGGTGGGAGACGGCACCCTGGGCTGGCCGGAAGAAGGCCCCTTCGATGCCATCCTGGTCACTGCCGGTGCCCCTGCAATCCCGGAAACCCTGGCTGCCCAGCTGGCACCGGGAGGCCGGTTAGTCATACCGGTGGGTGATGAAGCAAATCAGACCCTGCTTCGCATCCGTAAGGCAGCAGACGGCACCCTGTCACAGGAAACCGGCATTGGGTGCCGGTTTGTTCCCCTGATTGGCCAGCAGGGCTGGCAGCCCACTAGTTGAGGAGGTCTCATGTCCCTTGATTCACCCCAACAGGATCCATTTTTGGATGCACCAGGTCTGGACGATGAGCAAGAGCCACCGGTTGACTTTGTTGCAGCCACTGGTGCAGAAGAAGAGACAACGCTGGAATTAGACGATCTACCGACCCTGGTAGAACAGATTTCCCTTGATGATCCGGTTAAAATCTATCTGCGCGACATCCAGCGCACTCCGCTGCTGAATGCAGAAGAAGAGAAGGCGTTGGCCCGCAAGGTAGAGCAGGGAGATCGCGCTGCCCGCAACAAGATGATTGAGGCCAACCTGCGATTGGTGGTTAAAATTGCCAAGCGCTACCTGAATCGCGGCCTGCCGTTTCTTGACCTGATTGAAGAAGGAAACTTAGGCCTGATGAAAGCTGTGGAACGGTTCTCCCTTGAAAAGGAATGCCGTTTTTCAACCTATGCCACCTGGTGGATCCGCCAGTCAATCGAACGGGCACTGGTTAATCAATCAAGAACTATCAGGCTTCCCGTGCATGTGTCTGACGATATAAGTCGCATGCTTAAAGTCTCACGCCAGATGTCACAAGAGCTTCACCGCGAACCAACGGTGCAGGAACTGGCCGAGACCATGCAGATAAAGCCGATGCATGTCCGTCGGCTGATGATTCTGCTTAAACGGACCTGTTCCATAGATACGCCAATCGGCGATGGCAATGACTTCTTTCTGGTGGACACCATCGAAGACGCAACAACGGTATCCCCCTCAGAACTGCTTGAAAACATAAACCGCTATGAACAGATTGCCGAGCATTTTGACAAGCTCAGTGAAAGCGAAAAAACCATTTTGGGGCTTCGCTTCGGCCTTAATGATCAGGACCCGCAGACCCTGGATACCATCGGTCAGAGTTTTGGCGTTACCCGAGAAAGAATCCGTCAGATTGAAGCAAAATCCCTTGAAAAGCTGAAAAGTTTTACCCAAAACGCCCATTAACTCTGCAAGGAGAACTGCTCCATGGATGACCTGAAACTTAGCATTCGAGATATCCCTGATTTTCCGAAAAAAGGGATCATTTTCAAAGACATCACCACCCTGCTACAGGATGCGAAATCATTTACCCGCATGATAGACATGATCGCCAACCGTTACATCGGCCAGCGGATCGATAAAGTCGTCGGTGTCGAGGCGCGGGGCTTTCTGATTGGTGCGGCTTTGGCGTATCGTTTGGGCGCCGGTGTGGTACTGGTGCGCAAACCGGGCAAGCTCCCATCTGAAACCTTCAGCAAAACCTATGACCTTGAATATGGCACCGACACCCTTGAAATTCACAAAGATGCCATTAAGCCGGGTGAAAAGATCCTGATTGCCGATGACCTGCTGGCAACCGGCGGCACCGTTGCGGCAGTAGTGGATATGGTCAGCCAGCTGGGCGGTGATATCGTTGAATGCTGCTTCATGACAGAGCTTGAGTTTCTGGACGGCCGCAAAAAACTGCCGGAAGGAAAGGTTTACTCACTGCTGCAATTCTGATAGAAAGAAATCCCTTGTCCCCGTAGCTCAGCAGGATAGAGCGACTCCCTCCTAAGGAGTAGGCCGGACGTTCGAATCGTCTCGGGGACGCCAAAATAACAAGGGGTTATAGCTTTTGCTATGACCCCTTTTCTATTGCCTGTGTAATTCCTGTGTAATTGTGTTTTTATCGAGCATCCTATCAGACCTTCATCCGGTGTGTTGATACCGTCTTTCTAGTTTATCTGTTGCGGCCTGTATATGTTCACCATTGGCGTGAGCATACTTGGCAACCATTGCAAGCGTCCGGTGTCCTGATATTCTTGCCACTGTTGGGAGATCAACTCCTGACTGCACCAGATGAGTAATTGCAGTGTGTCTCAAAGTATGTCGGCAGACGTTGGTAGATAAACCAGCCTCAGCAACAACCCTACGGAAAGCCTTTTCTATTGCCACTGCATGACCGGTTTTAGATGTACTGCATGGGAACAACCATTCAGAATCATCACTCAGGCTAGCGATATATCTTCTCAGGTAGTCAGCAAGGCCTAAAGTAATTGGCTGCTCTCTCATACCTGCTTTTGCCTCTGGGATAAATATCAATCTCCTGTCTGCATCAACATCTGCTCGTTTCATACGCAATATTTCCATCCGCCTCATACCGGTTTCAAGTCCGATAATAATAAAGGGGTATATGTGTGGGTTCTGGTCGTGTGTTGCAGCCGTCACTAGCCTTTCTGCTTGCTCAGCGGTTAAATATATCAATCTCGACTCTTCTACCTTCAATCGCTTGACCTTCACAGGGCGATGATCAATCCACTTCCATTCTTCTGATTTTGTAAAAATATGAGAAAGAACTGTAAGCTCACGATTGATTGTTGCAGGTTTGGCCTTTGCATCACTACGTAATTTATTGTATCGGTCGAGCTCAAATTGGCTGATTTTAGCGATTGGAATATCACCAAAGAACGGCTTAAGATGTAATCGTAATATTGCATCTTTGAATGCAATTCCTTTCCCATCAGTCTCTCTTAGACGTTCCAAATAAACATCTGCAGCTTGGTTAAATGTCAGCGTCAACTTACGACCTTTAGGCAGGTTCAACCGCCCTTCACGGGACTTTGTACGAACCTCCTCAATGTATTTCTGCACCTGCGTGAGTGTTACTCCCTCTGATTCCCGGCCAACAACACGATGAATACGAATGCCGTCAGACATGACATTTACTGACCATCGCCCATCACCATCACTTAAACGCTCAAAAGTGATACCATTTTCTGTCACTTTTTCACCGCAAAGCATTTTACGGGTTGACGAAGGGCTTATTTTTTTGATTGGTCGCGGCATTTTACGAGATCCTTTACGGCTTCAAACCAAGCTTTATCTCTCATGTCATTCAACACTGCATACGCAAGTTCGAAGTCTTCTGACGGTATTTTTTCAATAAATTCTTTTACAACACCACCATATTTTTTATAGCCATTTTCAAGTTCTTCAGCCTTTTTGGCTTTGTATTCATCCCTCGACAAATCCATATACTTATGGACGCGCACATCATCTCTAAGTAAATCTACAGGAACATTGAAATAATCAGCTAATTTAGACAGAGTTGCTTGTGTCGGTTCACCTACGCCTTGTGCATATCGGCTCAGCGCAGCTAGACCTAAACCAGTCGCTTTAGAGATAGATCTCAGACTCTTTTCAGCTATAGCTGCATTTATCAGCTCAACAACTTTTGCCGGGGTTTTCCCCGCGCCTCTTCCTTTTGTCATATTCGCCATCCGTTCCTTTTATGGAAATATTTAGTTGACATGTTCCTTTTGTGGTTATATCGTTCCTTTAGCGGAACAGCAAGAATTATTTTACACAAAAGGAGATTTTAAAATGCAAAACGTAGAAACAGTAAAAGTTACGGCCTACCCTGACGGGCGATTAGACGCTAAAAACGCAGCTAAATACTTAGGAAAATCAACCAAAACGCTCGACATGTGGCGTTGTAAGGGTGAAGGCCCAAAATGGATTAAGCGTGGTCGAATATTCTACTATTTATCCGATCTTGATGCTTGGCTTGCAGGCAACGGTGAAAGATCTACGAGCACTTCTCAATCTCGTTTACAGGTAATACGCTGACCCGACAAACTAAAATGAATTCAATAAGTAGGAAGGGTTTGATACCGTAATGAAACAAGTAGAAGCAGCCAGCAATCTGACGAAACCTGACACTTCGCCTAACGAAAATAATCCCAGAGTTGCTGCCGTCTCTGACATCTACAGCATCATGAGCCGAGCAGGGGATCTGAAGGCGCTGGATATTAAGATTGAATATCTGGTGGAGGGACTGATACCGGACGGCATGATTACGGTCATGTACGCCCGTTCCGGCATGGGTAAAAGTACGCTGATGACGCAGTTGTGCCATAGCGTGAGCACCGGACAGCCTTTCATGGGGTTACAGGTGCAACAGCGTGAATGCGTCTATCTGGATTATGAAAACGGGCTGGCTGTGATAGTGGAACGGCTGAAGAAGGTGCAGGCTGATGATGAAGCCCCGTTTCATATTTGGCACCCTGGCAGCGAACCGCCGCCACCACCACTGGACAAAAAGGAATTTGCCAGTCTGGCTGCAATACATCCCGGCTCGCTGGTTATTGTGGATACCCTGAAAGCCTGCAACGATGCCGATGAGAACAGGGCTAACGAGATGAAGCCTATCTTTGACAAGCTGAAGCAGCTACGGCGGCAGGGGCTCACCGTCATCGCCCTGCATCATACCGCCAAGGGTGATGACGGCAAGTTTCGCGGCTCCAGCGTAATTCAGGATCAGGCGGATCATTGTCTGGTACTGCACAAGGTAAAACAGCCTGGCAGCGATGCCGAGCTTGATGATGACGATGAGGTCAGCACCTACCGGCTGGGGACAAAGTTCAAAACCCGCGCCCGCCCGTACAGGATGTTTCTGGAGTTTGATAAAGAAACAGAACTGTTCAAAGGCACCGATGACCCGGCAACAGAAACCCTGCGCCAGTTGCAGGCAGTTATAACCCTGTTTGCCAAATCCGGTGAACCGACACAGACGATGATTCTGGAGGCAGCCAAGAAGGATGATGCCCTAGTGCACCTTGGCCGTGATGCTGTCCGCTCTCTGCTCAAAAAAGGTGATGGTATTTTCTGGCAGTCAGAGCGGAGGCCAGCCATGAAGAATGCAGTTGTCTATCTGCCAAAATCAGTTTTCGAGCATTCGGCCCCCTATATAGTACCGGAATACTCGAACACTGCCGGACAACCTTCTGAAAATGACAGAAAACAGGAGTAGAAAAACGGCCAGCAAGACGGCATTAATACTGTGTTTTTGAGCTTTCCGGCTGTAGCATCGGAACACTAGAATACTTCCAGCAGACAGGATATTTCGGTTCCGGTTAACGCCTCTTTTACAAGACACAGCCCACCGTTCCACATGCCGTCACTGCAAGGGGAACTGTCCTTTACTTTTGTACTGTTTTGTGAGAACCATTACAAAATTTCATGCAGCCACACACAGCGGCAGTCCTAATCTACAGCAGGCAAAAATCTTGAATTCATCTGGCAGGAAACAACATGGCAAATAACAACCTTACAAGCGCAAAAAAGGCTAAAAATGACGAGTTTTATACTCAGTACGGCGATATAGAAAAAGAGATTGAAGCGTATTTGGAATATGACGCTGCTGTTTTTTCTAACAAGGTAGTGTATTGCAACTGTGACGATCCGTTTGAGAGCAACTTCTTTCGCTATTTTGTGCTTAATTTCAACAAACTGAGGTTAAAACAGCTCATCACCACCAGCTACAAACCTTCGCCCATAGCCAATACACAGTTGGCGTTGCTTGGTGATGATATAACTCTTCCAAAATCAAAAGGCCGCCCCAAGGTAAATGCCAACCGGTTTATTATCAACGAAGTGCATGACATGGACGGTGATGGTGAGTTCAACCTGAAAGATGTTGCCTTGCAGTTACAGGAAAACCAGCACAACGAATGGACGCCGCTGGAAGGCGATGGGGATTTTCGCAGTGCTGAATGTATAGAACTGCTGAAGCAATCCGATATTGTGGTAACAAATCCGCCGTTCAGCCTATTCCGCGATTATGTTAAGCAGCTTGTTGATTACGACAAGAAGTTTGTGATTATTGGAAATAAGAATGCCGTAACCTATAAAGAAATCTTCCCATTAATTAAAGACGACAAAATATGGTCAGGTAAAACAGAATGGTCTGGTGGTTTATGGTTTGTGACAATGGATGACACCAATGTTGATCGTGTGTTTGATGGTGTGGGTATGAAAAATGTGTCTTCAGTTTGGTTCACCAATCTTGACCACGGACGTCGCCATCAACCGTTGCCCCTGATGACCATGAGCGACAACTTAAAGTTCAGCAAACACAAGGAAATAAAAGGTAAAAAAGAGTATCTCAAGTATGACAATTATGATGCCATTGAGGTGCCGTTTACTGACGCCATTCCGAGTGACTATGGCGGAGTTATGGGCGTGCCGATCAGTTTCCTGGACAAATACAATCCCGATCAGTTTGAGATTTTAGGGACAAGCGATAATGGTCTTGTTGATGACAAATACAAGAAAACACCTGGTTTAACTAAAGAGTTTGTTGATGATTATTATAAATCTGGTGGCACTGGAGCATATAAGGAAGGCAATCCAACAGCCGGTTACTATGAAAATAATATAGCAAAGATGGCATATAAAAGGATTTTCATAAGACATAAAAGGGAAACATCATGAAAACAACCCTAAAAACTGACATCACCGTCAAAGATATTTGCGATGGGTTTGTCTATAACGAGCTGGAGGGCAAGGGGCTCTTCGGCTTGTCTGGTAAGCTTACGATTCAGCCGGAGTATCAACGCAACTACATCTATGCTTCTGATGGTGGAAAAAGAGAAATGGCTGTTATCGAATCAATACTCAAGGGCTACCCATTGGGCTTGATTTATTTCAATACGGTAAAAGATGGCAATTTTGAGGTTTTAGACGGGCAGCAGCGTATTACCAGCATCGGGCGGTTTGTAACCGGCAAATTCGCTGTCAAAGACCAAAATGGACATGAACAGTATTTTGGCGGCATGGCAGAAGACAAGAAGGCCGTGATTCTGGAAACCAGGCTGCTTATTTATGAGTGTGAAGGCCAGGAAAGCGAAATAAAAGAGTGGTTTAAGACAATCAACATTGCCGGGGTTCCTCTTAACGATCAGGAACTACTTAACGCCGTGTATTCTGGCCAGTTTGTTACGCTCGGCAAAGAAGAGTTCAGCAATAGCCAAAACGCTAATATCCAGAAGTGGAGCGCATACATAAAAGGAAGCGCCAACCGGCAGGAGTTCCTGGAATGTGCGCTGGATTGGGTCAGCAAGAGTAATATCGGCGATTACATGAGCCGCCATCGTAGTGACAAAAATATCACGGAATTGAAAACATATTTTAACAGCGTGATTGACTGGGTTTCTACTGTGTTTACGGATGTTGAAAGTGAAATGCGTGGCCTTGAGTGGGGGCGGCTGTATGAAGAGTATCACACAAAAGCATACAGCCCCGCGACGGTATCAGCCGAAGTGCAGAAGCTTTACGGCGATCCGTATGTCAAAAACCGTAAGGGAGTTTTTGAATATATCCTTGGTGGCTCAACAGATACGAAGTTGCTGGAAGTCAGGGTCTTTGACGAAGCAACTAAGAAATCAGTCTATGCCATTCAGACCAAAGAGGCAGAAGCGAAAAACAAATCAAACTGTCCGCTTTGCGCTGTTGGGCATGATGCTAACAAGGCTAAAATATGGAAGTTGGCAGAAATGGATGCTGACCATGTAGCAGCATGGAGCAAAGGTGGGGCAACAGTGGCCAAGAACTGCCAAATGTTATGCAAGTCTCACAATCGGGCAAAAGGGAATCGGTAATACAGGCTAAATCTGTCAATGTAGACGAATGTGTTAAGCCCCCCCCCCCAAAAAAAGCAAAAGCCACATCCGAGGACGCAGCCTTTGAGCTGACAGCACGCTGCCAGCGGGTATGTGTAGACAGTATAGATCTGCCGATAAATACTGCAAGGGATTTTTCAATCCACAGCAATCTATTGTCGCTCAATGCAATCCGGCGCAATCCTGCCCTATATTGACATGCCGACTTTTGATCGTTCTTTGACCAGGTGTTTAATAGCTGCCTGAATCTGAGCACCCGTGAAACCTTTTGTCTTTTCGTTAAATTCCGCACTGGCGGTCATAAGATTTTCTTTAGCCAGCTTTAATTCACTCCAGAAAGCAGATAGTTTTTGCTGATTTTGAATAAGTTCAGCCTTGTCACTCGCAAGTTTCAACTGATCATTAGCAAGTATTTTCCGGCGTTCCTCTTGAAATAGCTGTTTCATTCTAACAACTTCTTTCTCATGTTCTGATTTCTGTGTTTCAAATGTTTGCCTCTCTAAGATCAGCCGTTCCTGTAAAAATTCAACAGCTTTAATATGTTCATTTATTTTCGACTCCCTACCAAGCACCCCCCGCTCTCGATTCTCAAGAACAATTTGTTTATCCGCTAGACTTTGAGAATACTCCCTCAGATTTAGACGTTCAGAGTCTAATTTAGCGTGATTTGCATGTAATGCTTTTTCACGAGCTGACAGCTCCGTGGTCTGCCCAGCCAGGGCACGCTTAGCCTCTTCAAGCTGTACACTAGATTGTGTCAATTTTATCCTATCTGAAGCGAACTGCTTACGGTCGGCCTCCAACTGTGTCAACGACAGATCAATACATGTTTTTTTCGCCTCAATATCCTGCTTTTGTTGGGCCATAGTTGCATACCAAGACTTAAGCTCAATATGCGTTACACGCTCTCCTCCAATTGCGCGATGAACACCTCGCTCCAAACCATGTCGTTTTCCAACCTGGTCAGCAAAATCCGTCTGTACTCGAGATAATTTTTCACGATTCCCGAAATAGTGTTTGCAAGAAAGCTCTGAACGCGCTGGTACGGGGTACTCCCGCAACTCCCGACCTCCCCCCTTAACACTAACTGAACGTTTACGGGTAGTTGCATCTCGTTGAACAACAGGAACCACAAATACAGACATATGCGGTGTCGTTTCATCTCTATGAATCACAGAGCAAACTACGTTTTCAGAACCGTGCTTACGTTTGATCCATTCAAGAGAGTCGCTGAAGTAAGCTGCATCATCTATAAGACTGAATGCTTCAGGCGAAGCCGTAATCAAATATTCAACACATTTCACCCCTTGTGGCTGAGCCTCATCAAGTTCTTCAATACGAGATCGGACGGCTGCGATAATGCCCTCGCTTGATTTCGCCCCAACCACTTGGTTTAGGTGTAACAGATCAGGATCAGCGTTGGGTGTATCGCGCTCACGGAAAGCGTGTTGGCCAGAAGCAGAAATAGCACTGTAGCTTGATAGTTTTTCAATCCTAAGTATTGCAAATTTTTTCATGGCAGCCCACCTTAAAACCAAGCATAAACCACTCCCTCTTTAAAAGCAACACGAAGAGGGAGTACTTACTATACCCCTTGGCTCTGCTCAAGGGGTCGTAAGCTCTACGAGGTAGGCTGAATGCAAACACTTTTGAAGAATAAAAGCTCTCTGAGGTATGGACACCATCTGCATCTTAAACACAGTTAACAACCGCCATATCGCCGCTTAACTCGTTTCAATTTAAGTGCACTTGCTTTGTCGCATGTACTCACCTCAGTTGTCGCCGCACAGGAGGCTTACGTGAGTATGAAGGGTCTTAGAAAAAGACAAAAGAAAAGCCCGATCCAGAGGAGGGGCGGGCTTGCTGATGGCAAAATTTATATGCCTATTTGGCTGAGGAGTATCAACGAGCACGGGCTATTGGGGGGCGGTATTAACGGAAACTATCTCCAGCACTATACAGCTTTCAACCTCACTGTCGCTACTACCGCTGTCAATATACTTCAAACACGCTTGCAATTGTTGGGCTTTACTTGGATACACCTTGGCAATCGCATCTAAAGCATTGTTAGGGTTTAGCTTGTAGCTCTGGATTGAGTTTTGTGCCATTTGTTTAGCGATAAATTCAGCATCAGTCTGAGCATAAGCAATTGTGGTGATCAGGCATATTATTAACACTATCATTTTTTTCATACTGTGTATTCTCCATAATTGTAAGATTTAGAATGGGCGGAGAGGCTTTGCCTCTCCGCTTTATTATTTCCTTCTACACCCAGATCGGCCAGGCACTGAGACCGTATTCTGAGGCGTAGACGCGCTTACCGTTCCTGGTAATCCAGGGGCGGAAAATCAGAGTCTTACCCTTTTTCATGGCCTTGCTCCTTTCAATATCCGACATTTCCGGCTTGAAACGGGAACAAGATTAAGCTATGCTATTACTTCAGTGACGAAGTACCCGTTTTGCCGCCCAGACTTTCCAGTCCGGGAGACCCTCAGCAAGTTGTTGGCGCAACTACTGGGGGTTTTTCTTATCTGTAAGCTATTTTTAAATCATGCAACCGACTTTCTACAAATGGCACATTAACATCAAAATGCCCCGCAATTTCAGTTAAGTGAGTTCCCGCTTTAATAAGTTGCCTAACCACGACTTCAGGCATCATCAAAGCTCGCGCAAAACGCCAAGCCTGCCATTCTGGGTCTTCGTAAGCCTTTAGATCTTTCCTACGATAAAGTGCAATACCACCAACTTTAGCTTTCTGAGATTTTTGCTCAAAAAATTGTCTTGCACCAAACTTACGTAGCACATGGGCATGTAAAATAGCATGACCAGTTTCATGCGCCATTGTTGACCTTAAGAATCTATACGAACGTGGAGTTTCTGCTAATAGCCTTTGAATTATCATACGGTTTTGATCTGTCATACCATGGACCCCAATTGGCAGATCCAAATAATCTGGCTGTACTCCTGTTAAATCTTCAAGATGGATATCCACAAAACGCTCAATATCAAATGATGCTTTACCTTCAAGAACTTCAGGCTGGTAAGCCCTTAAAACGTGGCAAGCAACATCCTCAATTTGCTTGCCACTCATAGGCGGGAATTTAAGTTCATTAGGGTTCACCCTCCTACCTCCTACCAAGCTGATCGTTAATAAGCTTCTCAAGCTGTTCATCAGTTAAATCTTCAGCAAGTCTCAGTAAAGCCATACTTGCTTGGGGGCGTGTTTCAAACAACTCTTTAAAGCGGACCTTGGTGGAAATATCTTGGTCAGCAGCTGCGACCAAAGTACCTTTACTGAGGCTGAGCACTCCTTCAATTTTATCCAAAAATTCACGTGATGTATTTTTCCTCCCGTGTTCTATGTCGGACAAGAAACCTATGGACAGCCCACAAAGTTCAGAAAGCTCACGCAGTGTTTTACCCGCTTGCTTCCGAGCCTCTTTTACCGCATTCCCAAGGATCATTTTCTCGGCACCTCCTTTCTCTCTCCTTTGTTTTTTCAATGATACATACCAAATTTACGCCAATAATGGCGTAAGCAAGAATTAAAGTCAACAGAATATTTCGCCATTTTTAGCGTAAAATATTTCCATTCAGCTGCATCCGTGTAAATCAGCACACAACATTGACCCACCCATCTGTTGGTTACAAGCTCAAGGTAGGTCAAACAGTACGCCGAAATGGGTCATATTTAGATGCCGGTTTACACCTATTACAGCAGCAATCCCCTCACTCGCTCCCAATGGCATTGAAACTTTCCAACTTCTTTTTCAACGTGGAAATGACCGAAATGCCATTTATTAAACTCAAGTTGCTGGTATATTTTTTCAAGCATATCCTCAACTGGATCAGGAACCCTGCTTGAACCCTGCAGGAAGTGTTGCCTTTGACTCCTTGGACAAGTGTGGCTGATTACATAATCGACTTGCCACCCGACACGATCCAGATTCCGGCAAGCATTATCAAAATCCTCTTGTGAGGGAATCTCTTCAGGCCACCAATCAATGCCCTCCTTGCGGGGAGGTGCATAGTCAAACCCACCACCCCATGCCAGAGACTTCACTTTTGCGCCAAAACGATCATGGGAGTTGGCCCCGCCAAATGCCAAGAACCGCTTCCCGTCAATCTCAAAAATTTCGCCACGCTTCAGGTAGTAAACATGCTCCCTGATTTTGTATGCTTTCCCCCCGAACAGCTCCACAATGGGGAACTCACCGCCGAACAGACGGGAGAAATTTTCATGGTTGCCATCAACTGCCAGCCACAACACACGTTGCCGAAGTTTTTGTTCAAGAAAATAGTCCTCATATTTTCGGTGCGTTTCATTGGTATGGTAGTCATGCCACCAGACGCCGCCTAAATCACCGCAGCAAAAGCAAATATCGCCACGCTTTGCAGGCTTAAACCGCGCACTGGAAATGTGATAGGCAGAGTCGCCACCATGTAGATCGCCTGTTACCCACAACATCACACATACCCCTTCCTAATTAACCGTTCTTTCAGTGCAACCTGAAACTTCTCCTGTTGCTGCTCCTTCAAAAATGCCCGGTACTGCTCCATTGTGAACCGATCATGAGCAACCTCCCGATCATCCAGCCATGTTACAAATTCAACCGGCAAATCATTAATAAGCGGTTTAAAGGGATCAGTATCAAGCTCTACAAGCTCGTTTTCAGTTGTGTCCCACACCCAGGCCACTCCCGGAACATTCGTGGTGTCCAAACAAACATAATTATCCTTCTGCACAACCTCTTTCCCGGCAGTATGTCCGAACAACTGCTTACAATCGGCAAGCCCATATTCACGCAGGTGGTCATACCAGAAAATCCCGCCAATCGCCGCCGAACCTCCCCGGCCATGCCCGATATCGAACAGGGCATTGTTGAACGTCTTCCGTTCCTCAACAAACTTCGCCATTTTTACATTCAGCCAATCAGCAACCGCAACCGGATCAGGATTGTCACCAACCATTTTAAAAATCTTTTCCGACACCCCGGCATGGGTACACAACCAGCCATCAACCGCATACGCAGCTCTGAACCTACTGATATTTGCTTCCAGCAGATCAATATACGGTTTCTCCAAGCCATATTGATAACCTGCAGATAGCCACGGGGCATGATCGACATAGTTCAACTCATGATTGCCCCACAACAGCACCGCATCACTCCCAAGTAGCAGTTCCAGTGTTTGAAGTTGCCGCTCCCGAGGTTCGTTGAAACTGTCCAAATAATCGCCTAGCGCAACATGCTGTTCTTCTGGCTTGTACGCCAACCACGCCTTAATCTTTTCAACATTTCCGTGAATATCACCAATTATGATTGCCATAATTCCCCCAAAAAATGGAAAAGCCCCCACCTGCGGTAAAATAAAACCGAAGGTGGAGGCAATCCGAACCTTGCACAACGCTACTTTTAACTATCAATACTTAAAAATATATTTTTGTCAAACTGCTTCTTTTAAATAAACGATGAAGCATGTAGAATTAGCCGTGTAATTCCTGTGTAATTGTGTTTAGATAAAGCCGGTTTTTGGCAGGTGACAATCGAATTATTGTTAACAGACATATCTGAAAAACAATAACAAAAACATACCGTTTAGTGTCAAAAAGGGCATTACCTAAAAAACAATTGGAAAGCTCCTAAGGAGTAGGCCGGACGTTCGAATCGTCTCGGGGACGCCAATAAAAACAA
>CAZNWF010000029.1:0-26499 GCA_964576485.1 uncultured Geobacter sp.
TGTCCATTGACGGTTCTTTGATAGATGCTGTCCTGTCCATGGAATGGGCAGATTACCGAAATGGTTCAAAGAAGGCCAAGGCACATGTCGGTTTTGACATCAACCGGGGCATCCCCCGGAAGATTTACCTTTCTGACGGCAAAGAGGGTGAACGCCCTTTTGTTGATAAAATTATCGATAAAGGCGAAACCGGTGTCATGGATCGCGGGTATCAGTCCCATGATCACTTTGACCAGTGGCAGGCCGCTGAAAAGCACTTTGTCTGCCGGATCAGGGAAAACACCCATAAGACGGTGATCAGAGAGAATACCGTCAAGCCTGACAGCATTGTATTCTGTGACCAGGTCGTGCTTCTCGGCACCAAAGGAGTAAACCAGACTGAGAAAGAGCTGCGCCTTGTTGGCTACCGTGTAGAAGGCAAGGACTACTGGGTAGCAACCAACCGATACGATCTGACTGCTGAAGAAGTAGCCCAGGTTTACAAACTGCGATGGAATATAGAAACCTTCTTTGGCTGGTGGAAACGACACTTAAAGGTCTACCACCTGATTGCCCGCAGCGAATATGGTCTCATGGTGCAAATACTTGGTGGTCTTATCACCTATCTGTTACTGGCAATCTATTGTCGGGAGCAGCACAATGAGCCGGTCAGTATCAACAGGGTACGAGAATTACGTAATCAGATTGCCAATGAAGCTGCAGAAGATCAGAGTCAAAGAGCAAGAAAACAAGCCAAATCAAACAAAATCAGGCAGTTAAAGCGAAAGAAACGCCATGCAAAGACCTAACCGGAAGAAACTGAGTATAACTCAACTTTACCGATGGCACCTCCCTGTTACAATAATTTTACTGGACGCTGGCAGCGGTTACCCGTACCATGCACCCCACTTAAGCACCAACAACAGATGAAAGGCTACAATAATGGCACAGGCACAAAAAGGCGATAAGGTTCGGATTAACTTTACCGGTAAACTGGAAGACGGCAGCATCATAGAGACCACCCTTGAGGCTGAAGACTGCTGCACTGATGATGATTGTGGCGCAGAATGCGGTGATGACTGCGGCTGCGAACATGGCCCGATGGAACTGACCATTGGCGAAGAGGATTTCTTCCCGATGGTGGAAGAGGCGCTGATCGGCATGGCTCCCGGCGAGACCAAAACCGTGAGCATCCCTGCTGCAGAGGCCTTTGGCGAGTACGATGCCGAGGCAGTTTTCACCATTGAAAAAGAGCTGTTGCCAGAAGACCTGACCCCTGAAGTGGGTGATGATCTGGTCCTGACCGGCGAAGATGGTGAAGAGCTGGAAGTAACGGTGGTGGAAATCAGTGACACCGCTGTTACCTTTGACGCCAATCATCCCCTGGCTGGTGAAGACCTGACCTACGAGGTTGAGCTGGTGGAAATTCTGTAATTCAAAACCTTAACGCAGAGAGGCAGAGAAGCAGAGACATAGAGAACAGCTGAAACCATGGATTTTGAAAGAACCTAGGTTTATTCGATTTTCTCTGCGCCCCTGCAGCTCTCTTCTTTCTCTGCGTTAAGATTCTTAGACTTGTTTTTCTTTTGGTAGAAACATGCTATGTCCCTCCCATCAACCCCACACACACTCCCCTGGCACCCTGACACCACCCCCCTGATGCTGGCACCGATGCAGGGGCTGACCAACCGTGGCCTGCGCGGCCTGTTTGCCCAGTGGGTCAAGCCGGACACGCTCTTTACCGAGTTCATGCGGGTAGCCCCCGGTGAGACCAACAAACGTCTGGCAGCCTCTGACCTGCGGGAAATTACGGCAACAGAAGAAGGGATTCCGCTGGTGGTGCAACTGATCGGTCACGGCACTGAAGCACTGGTTGCCGCTGCCCGGACCGCACAGACTGCCGGAGCGGCCCATATCAACCTGAACCTGGGCTGCCCCTTTGGCCGGATGACAGTCGGTCTGACCGGCGGCGGCATGTTGCAACAACCAGCACTGCTGCAGGAGCTGATCCCGGCCCTGCGGAGTGTGATCAAAGGCAGCTTCTCCGTCAAACTACGGGCCGGTTACGACAACCCGCAGCAGATTTTTTCGCTATTGCCGCTCTTTGAGGCTGCCAGGGTTGATTTTCTGGTGCTGCATCCCCGCACGGTGCTTCAGGAGTATGCAGGAATGGCCGACCACGGCATTACAGCCAGGGTGGTACAGGAGACCGGCCTGCCGGTGATTGCCAACGGAGATGTGCGGACAGTAGAGGATGGGTTGCGGCTGCTGGAACAGACCAAGGCAGCTGGTTTAATGCTGGGACGGGGGGGCATTGCCGACCCGCTGCTGTTCCAGCGGATTCGCACAGGAACCGTTAGTCAGCCGGATCGCAGAGAGCGGGCGACCATGCTGCGCCACTACCTGACCGGACTGCTGGAACGTTATCAGGGTCTCTTCTGCGGAGAGCAGCAGATTCTGGGTAAGGTCAAGACCGTATTTGCCACCATGGATGACCCTGAGTTTGCAAAACAGATCAAAGGACTTAAAAAGGCCCGCAGCATGCAACAGTTTCATGCCCTGCTAGAGCTGTTGTGAAATCAGCACCACTGAAATATTGTCCCTGCCACCTTTTGCATTGGCTGCGTCAACAAGAACATCAGCCAAGCTATCCAGACTGACGGCAGAATCAGTCAGCAGCGTCTCAATTTCCGCATCCGTCAACATATCAGTCAACCCATCAGAACAGATCAGGAGCATATCCTTCTGACTGATTTCGATCACACTAAAATCAGGGTACGGTGGGTTACCACAGCCAAGTGACCTGGTCAGGGCATGAAACTGCTTTTGCGGGATATCCCCCAAAGGTGTGCCATTTGCCAGCAACTGTTCTCCCACGGTATGGTCATGGGTCAAACGGGTAAACCTGTGGTGCCCGTGCCCCAGTAGCGGATCCGGCTGGGAATAGTATTCACGCTGTAACAGATAACAACGGCTATCACCGGCATTGACGATATAGGCCCGGTTGTTTTGTACCACGGCAACCACCAGCGTGGTCCCCATCCGGCCCATGGAAGGATCTGCCTGAGCTTTGGTGTAGATTTCCCAATGCGCGGCATGCAGCGCATGCACCATCAGCTCAAAATAATCTTCAGCAGAGGTATGCGCAAGATTAGACCGAAGTATCGAGTAAACGGTCTCAACCGCCAGGGCGCTTGCCACCTCTCCGGCGTTATGCCCGCCAATGCCGTCTGCAAGCAGGTAAATCCCCAGGTTATCATCGGTCTTGACGCTGTCTTCGTTATTCTGACGGACCAGTCCGGCATGGGTGGCATAGCGAGAGTACATGAGCTGGCCTACGGTTTCTGCATGCAGTGATGCTGATACATTACGTCCAGATAGGCTGCCGTTTCAGTTGCCAGTTTCTTGGTATAGCCCAGCACCGAAATGGTAGGTTCAACCTCCACAATAATCCCGTTAAGCAAAAACTGGGTATTTTTAAAGGCTTTACGCAGACGCTTCTGGATATAGAGGGCGCTTGAGGCATCGGTCATCGGCAGAATCATAAGCGGAATATGGGTTGGAGGCAGCTCGTAGACACCAATGATATCGGTATCCCGTTTCATCACCCCTTTTAAAAGCTCTAACGACTGGTTGGTCAACTGGCTGACCATATCAGAGGTTAGTTCCAGCACCGCGGTAGTCCAGGGATCAACCACCCGCTCATAGGAGATCAGCATGGTTGAAAATATGGTTTTGTAGCGTGCATGCAGCTTTATCTCACGATTAACAAAGAAGCAGGTGTTTTTTGCGTTATGCACACCAGCCGGCAGTTCAAGGGGGTGGAGCACAACCGATGCAGCCCGTTTTTGGGCCTTCTGGATAATGCCGGTGATCGTTTCCGGGGAGTAACCCCGTGCAATCAGTAAGGTCTGTATCTCTTCAGTAACGCTGCGGCCCTGTTTGCCCTGCTCAACAACCTGCTCAAGGATGGAAAGCACCGTTTCTTCATTTGGCTGCTCAGCCTGATGTATCCGGCTTTTAAGCCAGTCACCCTTGATCCCTGCGACGGTGGCGGTAAACTGGCGAGCAAGGGTCTGAGCCACTTCCTGAACAATAGCCGGGCTGACATTCTGCGCGGTGAGTTTATCAACTATTTCCCGCTCAATACGTGAAACCGCAGCCTGCAACATCACCCCGCCACCGTTGGCAGTCACTTCAGGAGACTGCAACGCCAACGACCTGCTCACCTTTTCAATGTAGTCACTTAACAGGGCCGACATCTGCTGTTCATCAGCGGCAACGCCCCCCTTCTTAATCTCAGAAGCCAGCACAATCAATCTGGCTGCTTCTTCAGGGGCATCCTTAATGCTTTCAAGCAACTCACTAAAACTTAAACCAACATGCTCTGCAGCTTCGGCAACCACCTGCACCAGATCATCACTGGCAAGCTCTTTACACAACTCCTTGACCAGCAAGAGGTAGTCGGCAGGTGGCATCCCTTCGGCAAAGAGACCATCCTTTAACTGGGGCAACAGATAGCGCAGCTCCTTGATATCCGGCAACATCCTGCGGATAATCTGGGCCAGACGTTTTACCGATATCTCCTTATCGTTCCGGTACTCTTCTTTAATCAGCCGGACAATCACCTGGTAGCTGATCTGGTTTAGTTCGTTGATTACCAGTTCATCCGCAGCAGCAAGTTTACCGGTTTCCTGCTGTATTCGGGCATTTTCAAGAATAGTTTCCTTCAGTTTATAGACCGATTCAAGCATTTCAGATGAATTGAGCGGCGTATCGCCATCGGCATCAGGAGATGCACTGAACCGGCGGGAGAGATCCCTGATCTGACTGGCAAGAGAAGCATCGCTTTCGACAGGATGCGGGACTGCTGCTGAAGCCGCTCCAGAGGAGAGCAGTTCAGCGATTTCAGAAGATTGTTCCTGGAACGCAGCCAATCCTGCGCCTTCGTTCTGCAACGCCTGCAAACTATTTAAGAGATGGTTTTCGGAAAGCAGTTCCTTGTTAATGATGGTCTCATCAACAGTAATCTTCTGGTACACAACATAATTAAGACGCACCCCAACAAGCTGCTGCGCTCGAAGATACGACTGCATTGTTGCCACATCCTTAAAATCCGCCAAAGAACCGATCATATAAAACAGGGCCTGAACACCGTCCAACGTCAGATCCCGGTCAAAGCTGACCGACTGCACCCCGGCCTTGGTTAACCTGCTGGTAATGCAGGGGACACTAACCAGCTTATCAACACAGTGATTTTCTAGATAGACTGATCCCCGCTCAACACTAACGGTGATGATCTCTATGGCAGTAAGAGCTTGCTGCAGGAGGGTATAAAAGTTTGCAGAGCTGTCCTTGGTGGTCTGATGCCCCCCCGCCAAACATAAAGGCATTATTAAATGCCAGGTTAAACAACCGGGCAATCTGTAAAGCATATTTTGCGTCAATCACCGTGTCTGACATATCTGATCATACCCCCCAAGGCTGACTAAGACAGACCACGCGTACGGGTGTAGGTTTCCAACGCAACCTTGAACTCCAGGCAGTCGGCAAAGCGATTGGCCGGCAGTGAGGCCGTGGCGGTAAAGAAACTGTCCGGATCGGTTTTCTTCCGCTGGATCATATCAGCCGGAGACTCACTGCGTACCGGCAGAACTCCTGCAACCATTTCCATAAGTATAACACCGACAGCATACATATCCGTTCTGCCATCGGTTTCTGAACGGGCTGCCTGTTCAGGAGAGATATACAGCGGAGTCCCGAATAATGATGACGATGCGCTGTATTCAGCCCAGACCGTCCGGGCTATGCCGAAGTCAGCGACAATAGGACGTTTAAACCGGTCATCAATCAGAATATTTGCCGGCTTGATATCCTGATGAACTACCCCCTCATCATGTGCATACTCAAGGGCATCAAGCACCTGACAGAGGTAATGGATTGTTTCCGAAAAGGGCAGGATACGCTTGGTTGGAACCGGGTGTTTGCGCGCCCTGACAAGCAGGGTGCGCAAGTCATTACCAGCAATAAGCTGCATGATCTGGAAAAAGAAATCACTGGTTTCACCCATCTCATACACCGGTACAATATTGGGGTGATTAAGAATGCCGATGGTTTCTGCCTCATCACGGAACATCTTCTGTGCTTTGGGGCTGTTTGCAAGTGACTTGGGGAGAATCTTTACCGCGACCTGACGTTTCAGTGTTGTCTGATAGCCGACAAAAACCGCCCCCATCGACCCCTGTCCCAGCAGCTTGACAAGTGTGACAGTGCCAATATTGGTGCCAACATAGCGTAACAGGTCAGTTGAAGAGATGGTTGCCATCGAATGATCTCCTGCTATAATACCTGGCACGAACAATAACAATTTTATGATATACGGTAAACAGAATTTAACCTGTCGATTTTTGTTAGATTTTGTAGGTTGCCCCACGTATAGAAAGAAATTTTTGCTCGTACAGAGCAACTAACCGGTCCAGCAGTTTCCGCCCTCTATTGTAATCAACCAACGCAATGGGTACACACATGCAACCACCTACACTGCCAACATCTCATACCTGCATGCTGTTTTGTCAGCAGCAGGTTCTTGCAGAAAACCTGCCCTTTTCCCATGATCAGCTCAAAGCGATCTTCAACAGTATCTACACAGAGCGCTCATCCTTTACCGGTTATCTGCAATTTGCCTCCCTTGCCACCGAAGACTGCTATCAGCTTTTTCTCTTCTTTTACAAGGGAGCACCCTATGCAGCAGGGAGGTACGCAGAGGGCAAACCGGTTATTTATTCCGTCCAGGACCTTGCCAGACAACTGGTAAAATCTGAGAAATCATCTCTAGTTATCACACTCTGCGAAACAGACCCGATCCTGCTCAAATGTATGTTGCTCTTTTTGCAGAAGGAACCTGCCATAAAGGCTCCCACCACGCTCATTGATTTTGAATACATTGTGCAGCAGATCGATCAGGCCGGGAAACATGCCATGATTGCCCTGCGCCGGGGGAATGCGTTCAACTGTTATTTTTTTAAAGATGGCACCTGCACGCAAGTCTACTACGCAGACCTTGCATTCCAGCGCCCGGAAGGGATGAGCCTTGAAGATGAGATGTTGTTGTATGCGTTCCAGCCAGGAGAAGATATTCAGGCCTACATCTATCGCGACATGAATACCACCATGTCTGATGACTCAAAACAGTATACACAAGACTCGCTGTATACCCTGCTAACGGTGGGCTACATCAAGAACAAACGTAAAGACGACCAGAGCGCGCCATCAGCAGATGAAACCACTAGCAGTAACGTTGCGGGCAGACCGGATAAAGAGGAAAAGCTGACCCATGTCATACTTGCCATTGAGTCAGGAGCTCAGGAGGGTACCCGATGCATGGTCACTCTCCCCTGCACCATCGGGCGTAAAGAGTGTGACTTTATCCTGGATGACCGCCTTGTCTCTCGCCGGCATGCAGAACTGAAATTTGTTGATACTGCGGTTGTGATTGAAGACCTGCAAAGCAAAAACGGCACCAAGGTTAATGGCAAAAAAATCACCAGTAGCCAGCTTACCCCAAACGACCTGGTTTCCATAGGAACGATCAATTTCAGAATAGTATCTGGATAGCCTTATACCGCAACATGTAGCTGCAGGCGCAGAGGAAGCCCGCGCTAACCCCCTATTTTAGGGAGGATAATATGAATCCGGCAACGCAGGCGTACCCACCGTACGTTGAGGAGCCAATAAAGACCCGCTGCATCCAGCAGTTTTCAAGCTTAGTAACCCAGTTGCCCTGATGGTGGCTCCGTAATCGGCGCCCGGTTCCTGACAACATGCACCTTGATCCCGGCCTGGGTCTCCACCGGGCAGACATTTTCACAGATGCCGCAGCCGTTGCAGATCTCTTCGACAACATACGGTTCCTTGACCGTCTTCATGGTCCCATCCAGCCCCATTACCTGCACCTCGCGGGAACGGATCGCTTTATCCGGTATCGGGCAGTGTTCCTCGCAGACGATGCAATCGATCCTGCGGGCAAAGGGAAGGCAGTGGTTCTTGTCAAAGACCGCCTTGCCGATCACCTGCCGTTTCTTCTGATCAACGGCAAAGTTGGGAATGGCACCGGTGGGGCAGACCTGTCCGCAAAGGGTACAGTTGTATTCGCAGTAGCCCAGCCGGGGAATTACCAACGGGGTATAGATCCCATCCAGCCCGGCCTGCCAGGCAGCTGGATACAGGGCATTTTTAAGGCAGACCTTCATACACTCGCCGCAACGGACACATTTCTTCAGAAAGTCGTCTTCATTCCTTACTCCGGGCGGACGCAATAGACCGGCCTCCTTTTCAGGTGACCTGAAGCGGGTCGGCACCGTCAATAGCAGACCACCAGCCAGACCTCCCAGTAGCAGCCTGCGCCCCGGCAGAACCGGTTCAGAAAACTGCAGCAACCAAGATGGCTGGAAGCTGATCCGCTGGTTGGGGCAGCCCTGTTCGCACTCCATACAGAGGACACACTCCTCCCGGTTCAGGCTTCCCTGATCAAAGGTCGTCGGGCAGAGTTCACGGCACTGGCCGCAATCAGCGCACAGACCCGGTGGAATCCGTTTGAAGGGGGAGAACCGCCCCAGCCAGCCCAAAAGCGTCCCCAGCGGGCAGAGATGACGGCACCAGGCCCGAGTCTCCAGCCGTTCCAGCAGGATGATCAGCACCAGCAGCAGGGCAGAGACAAAGGCCAGGGGATAGAGGGTCTCACGAAATGGCAGCAGGTAGCTCTTCAGCAGACCATAGGCAGGTGCCAGCGTATCGCGCTGTTCACCGATCAGGCCGTACAGGCGTACCCAGCCTTCACGGGCGGTCAGCCCCAGCAGGGGGTAAAAAAAGAAGGTCAGCCCCCGCAGCAGGATAGCGATCGGATCAAGCAGCCCGGCCAGATTCAGGTTGAACAGTGAGGCAGACAGCAGCGGTAATAGTAGCCAGTATTTCAGGTTACCTGCCAGCCAGGGGACCGGTCGGGTGGAGTGCTGTTTGGGGGTCAGCAGATCCAGCAGGGTGCCCAGCGGACAGATCCAGCCGCAAAAGAAACGTCCCAAAAGCAGGGTGGCCAGTGTCATCAGCACCGCAGGCAGCAGCAGCCAGCTCCAGTTCTTGGCTGCCAGCAGGTAGCTGAACAGCACCAGCGGGTCAGCCCGGAAGAAGGAGTTGACAGCGGCATTGATCTGGTCATGGCCGCGATATTCGGTCTGCAGGAACAGCAGCAGAAAAAGCACCAGAAACAGCAGCTGGCTTATGCGGGCAGAGGTTAGTTTCATGTCAGGGCAGAACCTTTTCAAAACTTAACGCAAAGCTGCAGAGAGGCAGAGGTGCAGGGACCATCGGAAAATTTCTGACCGGTTTTCCCGGGTTTTGTGTTTTTCTCTGCGCCTTTGCGTCTCTCTTCTTTCTCTGCGTTAAACAGGTTGTTATTCATCCGTTAAACCCGCACAACTCTAATCCTGTTTAAGTCCATCTCACCCAGACCGCGCTTGTGGGCCGCAACCGTTACCGCGATATCAGCCGGCTTCAGACCGAACAGGGTGGTGGCATAGGCGTCGGCAGCCACGATATCGGCAGAGGCGATTACCTTGTTCAACAGCTTGACATCAGCAAGGTTTCCCCCCTGGGGACCGTGGGCTGTCAGGATTCTGGTGGCATCAATAACCGTCAGGTGGGTTTTCAGGTGACTGTTCACATCAGCCAGGGCCACCGCAAGGTTGCGATGGGTAAAGCCACGGTTGCCCCCCATCACCCCCATAATGTTCTTCAGCCCCAGGGTCAGCTTTGACAGGCCATGGTGCTTGGCCACCGGCAGGTTGATAAAGACATTGGCAGCCAGCGCCTCATCATACAGTTCCCACTCTTTCAGAAACTGACCGTTCAGGGTTGTCATCCTGAACCGTTCCATTTCTACCTGTTTGCACTCCACCCCTTTAAGCCCTTTCAGCGCCTTTTCAATGCCGCTGTTAACATAACAACGCCGCGGATCATTGCAGGTATGGTCAAAGACCTTGACCTTTTTGGCACCGGCTGCCAGACACTCCTCCACCACGGCCCGCACCACCAGCGGATGACTATTGGCCGCAAACTCCGGTGAGCGGTCCCAGCCCATGTTCGGCTTGACCACCACCACGTCCCCGGACTTAACATAGCGTTTCATACCACCCACCGCGTTGATAGCCCGGCGGGTAATGGCCGGGTAGTCAGTCCCTTCAGCCACCGCCACCAGTGACTTGTCCGGTGCTGCCAACAGTTCCTGCACCAGCACCGGAGCAAGCACTGTTGCTGCTCCGGCACCTTTGATAAAGGTACGGCGATCCATAGTCACCTCCGACAATCGCGAATTAATTCCAGTCTACCCCTGTTAGCGGTGAAATCAAGGCACAAACAAGGCGGCATGATTGGAGGTAA
The DNA here is from genome assembly GCA_964576485.1 of uncultured Geobacter sp. GTDB lineage: Bacteria > Desulfobacterota > Desulfuromonadia > Geobacterales > Pseudopelobacteraceae > Trichlorobacter. The sequence continues at coordinate 10,411 of CAZNWF010000029.1, forward strand.
AAACCGGTGGATCGCGCCGGATGATTGCCGCGATTTCAGGGGGACGGCTGAACTCCTGGCGCAGGAAACGCCGCACCGCCCCCCTGCCCCAGCCACCGGGGTGCCTGAATCCGGTATAGAGCGATAAATCCCCTTCGTAAAACAGCTCGGTCTCGTATTCAGCCACCACATCACCAAAGAGCGGCATGTTGAAAATCGCCAGATTCAGGAAGGTCAAGGCAGCATGGTGCTGCTGCACAAAGGCCAGGGTACGCCGGGCAGCAGCTTCATCCTCCGCCGGGGTACCGAACAGCAGGTAGCCATAGACCGCAATCCCTGCCTGCCGCAAATTCTCCAGAATCTGACCGGCCATCTCCAGCTCAATCCCCTTATGCAGGCGATCCAGCACCGCCTGATCACCAGACTCTAATCCCAGCTTCAGCATGGCGCAGCCTGATTGGCGCAGGGCCTGGCAGAAACCTGGATCGGCCAACTGCTGTTCAAACCTTACAAAACCATACCAGGGAGCACCCGGAGGATGCTCAATCAGCCCCTGCAGCAGGGCCGGACTCAGGGCATTATCCAGCAGATGCAGTACTGTTGGCTGATACTGCTGCACCAACTGCTGCAGTTCAACCAGCACCTGCGAGATTGGCAGCGGCAGGTAACGGCTCCCCTCGGCCCGTTCCGGACAGAAGGAGCAACGGTTCCACCAGCAGCCGGACGCGGTGCTGTAGGGCAGGATCAGACCGGGGGAGAGATACTGTTGCAGCGGTAATTGCTGATAGTCAGGCAGGCTGTTACAATGTGACCTATCCTGTCCCAAAAGTTCCAGCAGCGCCCCTTCACCGGGGCCTGCAATCAAGTGATCAATCAGGCTACCAAAGGGATTCTGCCAATCCGGCCGCGACAGCCATGAGGTCACCAGACCGCCACCAACCACAATCCTGATCTGCGGATACTGCTGCCGGATCAGTCCGATCAGAGCGAAGCTGCAGAGGGCCTGACTGAGAAAGTTGAGCGAGATGCCGACGGTGGACATGTCGTTCAGCAACTCTGGCAGGCGTTGTTGAAAGAAGGGAAAGAACGGATTCAGCTCAGGCTTGGCAGCAGCCTGCAGCAGATCCTTGCTGCGTACCGGTGTCAGATCGGTCTGGCGATAATCAGCCAGCCCAACCTCTGTCTGCAGCGGCTTGGCTGCCATCAGCAGCAGCCGGTTCAGGTCATTGACCGCCGTGGCATAACGGCCGGGGTTGGCATAGGTCCGGCGATCCCGCAGGGCTGCCAGGTGGTTCTGGCGGCTGCGCCAGGCCCGACCGGTCCAGGTATCATCTGCCTCTGGCTGCTGCTCCAGCAACCAGAGCTGCCCTTCCAGGTTGGCATCCCACAGCCTGCAGGGGATATTGTTGGCCTGAAGCGCACCAGACAGCCGGGCGATCCCGGCCGGCGGTTCACAGGCCTTGGCAATGGGGGGGAAGATCAGCAGCATCAGGAAACGTCCGTCACCATTCCCTCGGCTATGGCAAACTGCAGAAACTCCAGGGCATCAGCAGCAGGAATCCGCAACTGCTTGGCAATGACAACGGCGGTCCGCTTGCCATCCAACTCTTCAAGCAGGCGGTAATAGGGCTTGATCAGCGATTCAGTACAAACCTCGCCGTGGGCCGGGTAGATGGCGGCCCAGGAACCGGTTTGTTTCAGCTGTTTGCTGATCCAGGTCAGATCAGGTTCGCCGGAATCAAGAATATCCAGAATCTCATAGTGAAACGGCAGCAGGGTCAGTGAGGCAGCGCGTGCCAGCTTCATCTTCAGCAGATCAAGCTTCAGCAGCTGGTCATCATCCGGCGGGATCGGCGGCACCGCCATCAAGGCCACACCGTAGGCATAGTGATAATCAACACAATCAAGGGCAGCAGGCAGCAGCTTCTGGGCCTTACGCGCATCAAACAGACTGGTCAGAAATTGCCGTTGCAGTTGCCAGATCTGTTGGTCGTCCAGCTCGGCCTCATCCGGCATACGGCCCATCCGCTGCTGCAACCAGTCGGCAAACCGTTCAAGCAGCTCCACCGGCTTGAGTTTCAGTCCTCGCGCCACCCCGTTGAACCAGGCCACGGCCTTGCCGCGGGAGTAGAAGATGTCACTGGCTGAGCCCAGCTGACGTGCCCTGGCCATATCCGCCAGCGGGAACGTTGTTGATTCCAGCAGGGTGTAGGGGGGATCCGGCAGATGCCGCATGCCGATAGAGGCCGCCTTGTGGGCAACCTTGGTGCCGGGCAGTACGGCCAGCGGAAAGATATCCAGGTGGTTGGGGTAAAGCGACAGGGCAAAGTTAAGCCCTTCACGGAATTTGTCAAAACAATCGTCCGGCAGGCCGTAGATCAGGTCAAAACCAAAGGTGGCGCCGGAGTCATTCAGCAGCATCACCTTGGCCGTGAACTCGTCGCGGTTGAATGCTCTGCCCACCCCGCCGGCCACGGCCGGATCGGCGCTCTGCAGGCCGATCTGGACTGAGCAGGTAAGCGAAGCAAACAACTGGGCCTGTTCCTTGTCCAGCAGTTCATGACGCACCTCAAAGTGGAAGTGAACATCCGGCGCAGTCTCACGGATCAGGCGCAGCAGGTGCTTGGCCCGTTTTTTATCGGTATTAAAGGTGGAATCCAGGGCAAAGATCTGGGAGGCACCGCGTTCCACCAGATAGGCCAGTTCCTGTTCCATTCGTTCCAGCGGATAGCGCCGTACCTTGCGGTCACCCATACCGTCGTAGCAGAACTCGCAGGCATAGGGACAGCCCCGGGAAAGCTGCCAGACCATGCCGTTTTCAATATGCCGGTCCAGCAGCCCGGCCAGATAGGGAGACGGCAGCAAGGCAAGGTCTTCGATCTGCGCACGGGGAATCACCTGCAGCTCATCATTCACCAGTTGGGCTGTGCCGGGCAGTCCCTGCAGTGGCGCTCCTGCCAGACAACGTTCCAGCAGCTCGGCCGCGGTCAGCTCCCCCTCCCCCACCGCCAGCAGGTCAAAGGGGGCCTCGGCCAGCAGACGGGCCGGGTCAGCGGTTGCCTCAGGGCCGCCGGCAATCAGCAACAGATCTGGAAACTGCCGGCGCAGCATCGTAATCAGTTTACAGCACTCCAGACGATTCCAGACATAGACCGGCAGGCCGACGACATCAGGCTGTTGCTCTTTGATAGAGGCCACCAGTTGCTCTAAAGGAGTACCGCAGAAAAACTCGGCGGTGGTGACAGCAACCTTTCCCTGCAGGGGGGGCGACTGGTCCAGATAGGCCTTCAGAAAGGCAGCGGCAAGCGGCACCGCCTGAGCGGACGGCATGGCATGAAGGGTAATTAGATGTAGGTTCATGACCGTTACAATACACCAGCTTGAAAGAAAGCTCCAGCACTCCGGCAGGTTAAAGCCCTTGGGACAACTACTAATTCAATTGATGTTTCTATTGCTTTTCTTTATTGTTAACAAATTGAAAAATCAGCCAAGGACAATATCTGATGCCCCTGCTTGATCATCCCATATTTGTAATTTCTGTCAGTGACGACACCCGCGCGGCACTGGTAAAAAGTCTTGAATCCTACGATGTGGAGGTGGTTGCATGCGCCACCTTTCTGGAAGCCGAAGATCTGGCTCTGAAGAGCCTCTACTGCGGTATTCTGGTTGACCTTCCCTCCATCGTTAAGGCCAAGGGTGAAGAAAAGATCGTGGCCTGCTCCCTGACCGGCTTTTTCCCGACCCTGCGGGTACGGATCATGGGCTCCATGCTGATTCCGATGACCATGCCCGGGGCCGCAAAGCAGGAAAACAGCCTCAGCGACTTCATCAACCGCGCCTGTTATAATTTTACCGCCCGGCAGCTTCGCTCCCATCATCGCCATGCCATCGGCATCTCGGTGGCCACCCGTTTTGCAGGGTCGGAAACCCGGGCCTTTACCCTGGACATCTCCTGGGGAGGCGCCTTCATTGTTGATTTCAACCCCGAACGTTTCTCCAACGGTGACGAATTGACCGTCTTTTTTCAGGAGCCTGGCTGCGAGATCACATCGAGGGTCTGCTGGAAGCAGTCCTGGGGCCTGCGCCACGCTCCCGGTATCGGTGTGCAGTTCCTTGATGTAACGCCATGTCTGAGCGAGTTTCTGCTGCGGCTGCTAAAACATGCCAAAGACCATGATCGCGACCGGCTGGTGGCATAAATTTCACCTTTCCTTCCCGCTACTTACTGACAATCAGACAGATGAAGGATTTTTCTATGACGATAACGCCCGATCAACAGCCAGCTCTTGTTGACCTAAGCGGTGAGCCAGACTGGACACCTTTTGACGCCCCCTCACTGGTAGGTGACTCACTCCGCTTCGTATCAGGGGAACCGGATGGCAACCGTTTTCGCACCCGTTACTACCGCGACGGTGAAAATCATCTGCATGCCCGGATCTGGTTTGGTCCTGAAACCGAAGGGCCGCCGGGACACGCCCACGGCGGATCTATTGCGGCGGTAATGGATGAGGCGCTGGGACTCGCAGCCTGGGCAGCAGGCTACCCGATTGTGGTGGGCAATCTGAATGTGAGTTTTCGTGCCATGCTGCCCATTAAAAAGGTGGTCACCCTTGAAAGCCAGGTCGTCTCGGTTGAAGGGCGCAAAGTAATGGTACATGGCAGACTATTCTGCGGCGAGGAAACTGTTTACGCAGAGGGACAGTGTCTCTGCATAACCATACCAGGGCGATAAATTTACGCCCACTATTTCAAACAACCATTGACGATTACATAAGGAGAAGCAGAATGTCCCATTGTCCCTGCGGCAGCACCAAGACCTATAACGACTGCTGTGAACCTGTCATCAAGGGTACCCAGCCTGCAGAAACCGCCGAACAGCTCATGCGGGCCCGCTACAGCGCCTATACCAAGGCCGAGATGGACTTTGTCTTTAACAGCACTGATCCGGCAAACCGTGAGGGGTATGACCATGAGGGTACCCGTGCCTGGGCTGAAAATTCGGAATGGCTTGGACTGGAGATTGTTGGCACTGCCAAGGGCGCTGCAGATGACAGCACAGGCGAGGTTGAATTCATTGCCCGCTTCAAAGAGAACGGTACCCTGCGGGAGCATCATGAGAATGCGCTGTTCAAACGCAAGGAAGGAATCTGGTACTTCAGCGATGGCATCATGGTTAAACCGAAGCCGGTTACCGTCACCAAGATAGGCCGTAATGATCCCTGCACCTGTGGCAGCGGCTTAAAGTACAAAAAGTGCTGCGGCAAGTGAGCTTTCTCTATAGCCTTGACCTGCTGGGTACTGCCGCCTTTGCTGCTTCCGGTGCCCTGGCGGCTATCCGACGAGAGATGGATCTGTTCGGCGTACTGATGCTGGGCCTGGTTACCGCTTGCGGAGGTGGCACTATTCGTGACCTGATGCTGGGAGATACGCCTCCTTTCATCTTCAAGGACGAGACCTACCTTTACCTTTCAGCCACAGTTTCCCTGCTGGTCTTTGTCTTTAGAAATCATCTGGAGTTTTTGCATCATCCGCTACACTATTTTGATGCTGTCGGCCTGGGAACCTTTGTGGTGATCGGTACCGGCAAGGCACTGGAGTTTAAGCTGGGGTTGTTCGGTTCGGTAATGATGGGAGTAATGACCGCCACTGCTGGCGGCATGATTCGCGACCTGCTATCAGCCCAGGTTCCGATGGTACTGCAGCGTGAAGTTTATGCATCAGCCTGCCTGGTAGGCGGCACGATGCTCTATCTGCTCCAGCGCCACACCACTATCCCTCAGACCTGGGCACTACTTGCTTCAGCCTTGCTGGTAATAGCCATGCGTCTGCTGGCAATCCGTTACAACTGGGCCTTACCACGGGCCAATGAATTCAATCGGAGTTAGTGCCCCCCCGCACTCTTCTTCACCCTGACCAAAAACAGCTCACGCAGATAACGCTCAGCCCGCTCCTTTTCGACCATAGTCAGTGATGACTCCTTCACTGGACTGACAAAACGCCGTAAAAAGCGCCGCACACTCCAGGTCAGTTGCGGATTATCATGTCCCAACCGGTCAATCGGCACCGGCGCTGCGAGACGAAGCAATGAAACAGCCTCTCGCAGTGCCGGATTCAAGATCAAACATGAATCTGATGACGGATCTGCGGCTCCTTTGCAGTCTTTGCCAAGATAACAGATAATGTTGGCCCGGGTTTCACGACGCCGGTCCAGCTCCCGTAGCCGAACAATCTCCTGCTGCGGGTCTGGCAGGGCATCCAGATGGGTAAACAGCAGCGGTTTCAGGCCGCTCTGCCCCACCAGTTCCATGAATTCGTCAATCCGGTAGGTCTTGACATTGGGGTGCAGAAACAGGTCTGCCAGCCCGGAATCATTTTTCGCCTCCCAGGCAGCATCAACATAGCTTCTCAATCGGCTACCCGGTGCTGCCCTCTTCAACATCCGCTTGATAGCAGCCAGATCCCGCACCTTTAACAAGCGCATCGCCCGCCGGACCGATTCCGCCTCCTGCCGTGCATAGCGACCGTAGACCATCACCTTCAGAATCCCACCCGGCAACAAGCGCTGTTCAAGTGCCCTCATTCCCGTTGCCGGATCATCCAGGTGATGCAACACCCCGATCGCCTCAATATAGTGGTACGGCCCAGGTGTGACGGACGGATCAAGAAAATCCCCTTGCAGCAAGCTGACGTTAAAACGCCGATGCAGCAGGCAATGCAACCGTGCCCGCCTGAGGTTGTGTCGAGCAAGATCAACTCCCGTTATTTCAGCCCTGGGGTTTGCAAGCGCCATTGGATAGGGGGAAAAGGCCCCACAGCCGGAGATCAGGATCTTTCCCTCCTGTTCCGGTAGCAACTCACCGTTAAAGCGGCCCCAGAGCGCGATCAGGTTCATGGCATAGATGTCATAGCGTCTGACTGATGCCAGCAGCGGATAGTGGGGATAGGGGTGACGTTCGTAGTGACCGGTAACTTCATGAAACGACATGACTGCTCCTGATTGCGGTACTAACCGGATTGGCGTATGCTTAGTAAACCAAGCCAAAGGGAGGATACACCATGAAAAAGCTGGCACATGTTTTAGCTTCAGCTCTGTTGCTTTTAGTTCTTGGGCTTCCGGCAGTCATACACGCCGACAGCACTGTACCAGACGACCGGTTTGCCCTCAAGGGGTTGCAACAGACCCGCGCCATCTTTGATGTTCGCCTGGCAGAACTGGACAAGCTGATGTTCAACCTGGGGTTAATCAAGGAAACCTTTGAAGGGATCAGCAACCAGAAGGTAAAACCAACCATGATTGTATCCCTACGGGGACCGGCGGTTAAACTCTTTACAAAGGATCAGGCACCATCGGAGTTGCGCGAGTTACTGCTTGATCTTAAGAAGAAGGGAATCAGGATCGAAATCTGCAGCGTGGCCACCCGCGTGTTTAAGGTCGACAACAGCCAACTGGTACCGGACGTTATCCTGGTTGGGAACGTCCTTACCTCACAGATTGCCTGGCAAAATAAAGGCTATGCCTTGATCACACTGAACTGATTCACAGAAAATACAATCTGGATCTCAACCCACATTTGTTTGGTATCGGCGTAGGCTATCGTTTCTAAACTGCCAACATAGAACAAAGAGGTCAAAGGGTACTTCTCCACCCTTTGACCTCTTCTACAAAACCACGTTCATCATATTTTATCCTCTCCTGATAGCCGCTTCTGGTCGCATATTGGCCAGAAAACATTCCTCCAGTTGATCAGCTTTTTCAGTGTAGCCGGTTGCCCGTAAGAGTTCGATCACACATTCAGCCGTACACAAGCCGGATTCCTTTTGATTTTTCCTCAGGTTGTAACGTGACTTTCCGGCAGGTTTCAGACTGACACGGCGGACCTGTTGCAGATACGGACTACGCTGGTGAATCTTGCGGGCCTCATGCCAGGTGCTGTCAATAACAATAAACTGTGTGATACCAGACAGATCAACCTCTTCTTCATCAGCAACACCAGGATACACCAGGGCCACACCACCTGAAGCGATCTCCTCCAGAAGTCCTGCTGGTGGATGCAAGCGATCCCAACAGATCTGTTCAGCTGCGTCCCCCAGCAGATCTAACACCAATCGACCGGTATTCGATTTTTTCGGGATCTCTTTAAAGTGCGTCAACAGGGTGATTTTCAACGACATCGGTCATGCTTCCCTTTGTTCATTTTTTCAGTATACTAACACGCTATTCACCAGAACTTACACCAAGAAGGTATCATGCATGGCCAGATGTTCAAACTGCAATGCCCCCCTTGCGCCAGGATCACTGCTTTGCGGCTATTGCGGAAACCGTACCGATATTGACCTGAAAGGGATTCATTACTACACCACCCATGAAAATGACACCCCACGGGTCTGCCCACGCTGTAACATCAAGCTCAAAACCCTCGACCTCAAGCTAGATGGCCGTTTTCTGATTGATCGTTGTGAAACATGCCTGGGCATCTTCTTTGATCCCGGTGAGCTTGAGGCATTACTTGAGGCCACCATCAAAAATGTTGCGGGTATCGACCGTACCGGTCTTGAAGCCATCAATGAAAAGCGTGAACCAAACCAGTACCCGATTTCTTATATCAAATGCCCGGTCTGCGGGCAGCTGATGCACCGGGTCAACTTCGGCGCAAAAAGCGGTGTGATTGTTGATCGTTGCAAAGAACACGGCGTCTGGCTTGACGGGGGAGAATTGCGCCAACTGTTTGAGTGGATGAAACTGGGTGGACAACTGCTTGAGCAGGAACGGCAGGAGCAACACCGCAAAGAGGCAGAGCAGCGGGAAAAGGAACAGCGCCTGAAACTGAAAGGATATGACGAAGAGCCTTCAGCCTTCGGCAGCTTCAGCGACCCGCTACGCGCATCTGATCCAGATCTAGTTAATATTATTATCAAGGCTATCAGATTCCTGCTATAAACATTCAAAAAACACTATGCAAATGGCTTGATTTTTATTTTACATTTATAAATGTATCGATTGACTTTATCAGAAGAAGACTGCTAGTGTGACAATTACATTTTGGCGTTATGCCAAAAACAACAACAGAGAAACATCAGGAGAAGGTACAAAATGGTAAACGGAACAGTAAAATGGTTCAATGACAGCAAGGGTTTTGGTTTTCTTGAGCAGGAGAACGGCGAAGATGTATTTTGCCATTTTTCCGCTATCACAGGTGAAGGATTCAAATCCCTTGCTGAAGGCGATAGAGTGACTTTTGAAGTAACCAAAGGCCCCAAAGGCCTGCAGGCTTCAAACGTAACCAGAGTTTAATCTGGTAACGAAGCAGCAGTTAAAAGCCCCGAGGAACTTCCTCGGGGCTTTTTTTATTGCATCTGGTAGCCGCTTCTACAACATCAGATCTGCATGGCCCTGACAGAGCTGGTCCCTGGTCCTGGCCACCTCTTCATTTTCCAGATATTCTTCAAAGCTCATCATCCGGTCAATTATACCACCTGGCGTAAACTCCACGATCCGATTAGCCACCGTACTGACAAACTCATGGTCGTGGGAGGCAAACAGCAGCACCTCACTGAACGAGATCAGACCGTTGTTGAGGGCTGTGATCGATTCCAGATCAAGATGGTTGGTCGGTTCATCCAGAATCAGCACGTTGGCACCGGTCAGCATCATGCGGGAAAGCATGCAACGCACCCGTTCACCACCGGAAAGGACCTTGGTCTTCTTGGTGGCCTCGTCACCGGAGAACAGCATCCTGCCCAGGAAGCCACGGGCAAAGGTTTCCCCTTCGTTAGGAGGCGAATACTGGCCAAGCCATTCAATCAGGTTCAGATCATTATCAAAGTAGGAACCGTTCTCCTTGGGGAAATAGGCACTGGTGATGGTCACCCCCCAACGGAAGCTGCCACTGTCCGGCTCAAGTTCGCCAGCCAGAATCTGGAACAGGGTACTCTTGGCCAGTCCATTACCACCAACAAAGGCGATCTTGTCTCCCTTGCGCACATTCAGATCCAGATCCTTGAAGACCTGCAGACCATCAACGGTCTTGGACAGGCCACTCACCTCCAGGATGATGTCGCCACAGGGACGCTCCGGTTTAAACACCACATGGGGATACTTGCGGGATGAAACCGGCATCTCCTCAATGGTCAGCTTTTCCAGCAGCTTTTTACGGGAGGTGGCCTGCTTGGCCTTGGATGCGTTGGATGAGAAGCGCTGGATAAATTCCTTCAGTTCATTGGCCTTATCAGTAACCTTGCGGTTCTCGTCCTGTTTCTGCTTCAGATTCAGCTGGCTGGCCTGATACCAGAAGTCGTAGTTGCCCACGTAGACCTGAATCCGCCCAAAGTCGATATCAGCCATATGGGTACAGACCTGGTTCAGAAAGTGACGGTCGTGGGAGACCACGATCACGGTATTGTTAAAGCGGGAGAGGAACTCCTCCAGCCAGTTGATGGTCTTCAGATCCAGGTGGTTGGTCGGTTCGTCCAGCAGTAGGATATCCGGGTTGCCGAACAGGGCCTGGGCCAGCAGTACCCGCACCTTGTCGCCTCCCTCCAACTCCTTCATCTGCTTGTTCCGCAGCTCCTCCGGTATCCCCAGTCCGTTCAGCAGTACCGCCGCCTCAGACTCGGCCTCATAGCCGTTCATCTCGGCAAACTCAGCCTCCAGCTCGGCTGATTTGATGCCGTCTTCTTCCGTAAACTCGGACTTTGCATAGATCGCCTCGCGGGCGTGCATTACCTCGTACAGGCGGGGATTTCCCATGATCACGGTATTGAAGACCGTATGCTCGTCAAAGGCAAACTGGTCTTGCTTTAGGAAGGAAATCCGCTCACGCGGGCCGACGCTAACCGTGCCGGAGTCTGCCTCCGACAGCCCGGCCAAAATCTTAAGAAAGGTAGATTTTCCGGCACCGTTGGCACCGATCAGGCCGTAGCAGTTACCCGGCACAAATTTGATATTTACATCCTTGAAGATCACCCGCTTGCCATAGGCAAGGCTGATGTTGTTGGCACTGATCATCGTCATTCTCTCTTTCTGGTCAATAAAAGAGCCACAGGGAGGCTCCCTGTGGCTCAGGTGTTGTCTAGCTTATAGCATGATCGCCTGTATGTAGCAATTCTAAACCTGAGAAACACCTTACGGTCACTATGTTGTCATAATACCTTTGGTAAAAATCAGCAGATACTGCTGTACCAGCTGTTCATCCTGCTCAGGTGCATGACTGATCAGACTTTCGGTTGCCAGCAGACTGAGAAAAAAGTAGTTAACCATACCAGCCAGGGCCAAAGAGGCATTAACGGCATGGATCTCCTTACGGAATACCCCCAACTGCACACCGTCTTCAATCACTTCAGAGAGTACCCTGATCACCTTGCTGATGGCCGGTGCAACAATGGAAGGGAAAAAAGCCGTGGGGTTGGTTAACTCGCTGGTATAAAAACGCAACAGATGGGGATTATTGCGATGACGCTGAATCGTCCAACGCAGGTAGGTTTCAAGCAGCTGCAACGGTTCACCCCGTTCCTGATGCAACGCATCAAACTGCTCAAAACAGGCGAACTGTTCCTGCAGAACCTCCGCATAGAGCCCTTCTTTACCACCAAAACAGTAGGATACCATAGAGATACTGGTCCCCGCTGCCAGCGATAGCTCCCTGATGCTGACACCATGCAGGCCACGTTCAGCAAACAACCGGGTTCCAACCTCCACCAGTCTGCTACGACAATCCGCCTTGGACATTTCACTCCCTCTGATCTGAGATGCGGTTGGAAAGAGTAACAAACTCATATCAAAAATCCAATTTATTGCTACCCACCCGCAATTAATTCTTGCACCGGACAACGTCGTATCGTTATGATGCAAATCGAACGAACGTTCGATCTTATTTCTAGCACCGTTCGCTCACCCTTGTCCAGACATGGGTACCACAACGGAACGAGCCATGAGCTCGCACTCCAGAGGAGGACGTACACAGATGTTGGAATTACGGAACAGGATCAGGAAAAAGAATCTCCACGTACGGATTAAACCTGTTGAAGATGTCATCCCGCTGTTTAAAAACGGCATGAATATCGGCTGGTCCGGCTTTACCCCTGCCGGCTACCCCAAGATGGTGCCGATTGCCCTGGCAGACCATGTTGAAAAAAACAACCTGCAGGGCAAACTGAAATTCAACCTGTTTATCGGCGCCTCAGTCGGTGTCGAAACCGAGGACCGCTGGGCAGCCCTCGATATGATTGACCGTCGCTGGCCTTACCAGACCGGCAAGAACATCCAGGCCGGCATCAACGAAGGTCGCATCCGGATGGGTGACCGCCACCTCTCCATGTTTGCCCAGGACCTGGGCTACGGCTTCTATACCAAAAATAACGGCGGCCGGCTGGATATTGCCATCATTGAATGCTCTGCCATTACTGAAAGAGGAGAACTGGTGCTGACCGCCTCCTGCGGTGCCGTACCGGAGATCGTGCAGATTGCTGACAAGATAATTATTGAGATCAACACCTCGATCCCCAGTTTTGAAGGCCTGCATGACATTATTGAACCGATCAATCCGCCTAACCGGCTGCCCTATCTGATCAGTCGTGTTGATGACCGGGCCGGTTCACCCTACGTTCGGGTCGACACCGACAAGATCGTTGCCATCATCGAATCAAACCGCCCGGACAATGGCCGTTCCTTCAGTGAGCAGGACGACACCTCCGAGGCGATTGCCAACAACATCATCGACTTCTTCCAGACCGAGGTTAAAGTCGGACGCCTGCCCAAAAGCCTGCTGCCGCTGCAGTCCGGGGTGGGCTCCATCGCCAATGCCGTGATCGGCGGCCTTGCCAAAGGCCCCTTCAACGGCCTGAAGGTCTGGACCGAGGTGTTGCAGGACACCATGCTGGACCTGTTTGATTCCGGCAAGCTAGACTTCGCCTCCACTGTCTCGCTCTCCTTCTCGGTGGATGGCTTCAAACGTTTCTATGACAACTGGGACAAATACGCCAACAAGGTCATGATGCGGCCGCTCTCCATAGCCAACCACCCGGAGCCTATCCGCCGTCTGGGCTGCATCGCCATGAACACCCCGGTAGAGTTCGATATCTATGCCCATGCCAACTCAACCCTGGTGGGCGGTACCCGCATGATCAACGGCATCGGTGGTTCCGGCGATTTCCTGCGCAACGCCTACCTCTCCATCATGCATACCCCGTCGGCCCGGCCCACCAAGACCGACCCGACCGGCATCACCTGCGTGGTACCCCATGTGCCCCACGTTGACCATACTGAGCATGATCTGGATGTACTGGTCACGGAACAGGGTCTGGCTGACCTGCGCGGTCTGGCACCCAAGGACCGGGCTCAGGAGATCATCACCAAGTGTGCCCACCCGGATTACAAACCGCTACTGCAGGAGTATCTGGACATGGCCACCAAGGACTGCCTGGCCCGTAAGGCAGGGCATGAACCGCAGCTGCTGGATCGGGTATTCAAGATGCAGGTAAACCTGGCCAAAAACGGCACCATGAAGATCGACAACTGGGAGATTTAAAACAATAGACCGGCCCCGCTTCAAACGGGGCCGGTCTATTTGGAGGAAATAATGCGAAATACAGATACCAGCTACTACCTGACCACCGCACTACAGGCGCTGCAAGCAGCCTGTCGCGCCAACCATGATCTCTCGGTGGCAACCCACCTGTCCCAGGCAATGGATGCCCTGCATCGCATGGCCCATCAAACAGCTAAAAATGGACGGATCAACCATCAGCCAGCCAATGACCCATACGAGATGGATGAGTTCAATTCAGCAGTCTGATGCCTCATCCAGAAGGCCGCCAAACTACGGCAACTCCGTCTCTCCCATCAGGTAACGATCACACTCACGGGCAGCACCACGGCCTTCGTTAAAGGCCCAGACCACCAGACTCTGGCCACGACGGCAGTCGCCGGCGGCAAAGACACCGGGGATGCTGGTGGTGTACTGCTCATACTCAGCCTTGATGTTACTGCGCCCATCACGTTCAACACCCAGCGCATCCAACAATGGTTGTTCCGGCCCCAGGAAGCCCATGGCCAGCAGCACCAGCCCTGCCGGACGGACCTGTTCAGTGCCAGGCACCGGGGTGGGCACAAACTGTCCCTTCTCATTCTTGCCCCAGTTAACCTGTACCGTATGCACCGCAGTCAGGTTACCGCTCGCATCACCTTCAAATTTTGTGGCGGTGGTCAGATAGGTGCGGGGGTCTGCACCATACACGGCAGCAGCCTCTTCCTGACCATAATCCACCTTGTGGGTCTTGGGCCATTCCGGCCAGGGGTTATCCGCAGCACGCTGCTCCGGCGACTGCGGCATGATCTCCAGCTGGACCACCGAACTGCAGCCATGACGCAGTGAGGTAGCCACACAGTCGGTACCGGTATCACCACCGCCAATGATGATTACATCCTTGTCCTTGGCAGAGATATAATCAGTGCCGGGGTTCAGCACCGCCTTGGTATTGGCAGCCAGGAAATCCATGGCAAAATGAACCCCCTTCAGCCCGCGCCCCTCAATCGGCAGATCCCGGGGCAGGGTTGCGCCGGTGGCCAGCACCACCGCATCGAACTCCCCCCGCAGCTTTTCAACCGGATAGTCACTGCCGCCGATGGCGGTATTGCAGACGAAGTTAATCCCTTCCTGCTCCAGCAGTTTAACCCGCCGCAGCACCACCTCGCGCTTGTCCAGCTTCATATTGGGGATACCGTACATCAGCAGGCCGCCCGGCAGATCAGCACGCTCAAAGACCGTCACGGTATGACCGGCCTTGTTCAACTGAGCAGCCGCAGACAGACCGGCAGGACCGGAACCGACCACCGCCACCTTCTTGCCGGTGCGGGTCTTGGGCGGATTGGGGGTTACCCAGCCTTCCTGCCAGCCACGCTCAATAATGCTGACTTCGATATTCTTGATCGTTACTGCCGGATCATTCATCCCCAGGGTACAGGAGCCTTCGCAGGGGGCCGGACAGACCCGTCCGGTAAACTCAGGAAAGTTGTTGGTGCGGTGCAGACGATCCAGTGCCTGACGCCAGAGTCCGCGATAGATCAGGTCGTTCCACTCCGGGATCAGGTTATTGATCGGGCAGCCACTGGCCATGCCGGAAAGCAGGGTGCCGGTATGACAAAACGGGATGCCGCAATCCATGCAGCGGGCTCCCTGGGTGCGCAACGCCTCTTCCGACATATGCAGATGGAACTCATTCCAGTCCTTAATACGCTCAAGCGGTTCGCGGTCTGCCGGTATTTCGCGGCAATATTCCATAAATCCGGTTGGTTTTCCCATGGTCGTTTCCTGTAGTTATTAGTCTATAAAAGTTGAAAATCTTAACGCAGAGTGGCATGAGGTGCAGAGACACAGAGAAAATCTTTTAAGTTTTTTGTGCTACGTATCCCTGTTTCAGCTTTCTCTGCTTCTCCGTGTCTCTGCACCTCTGCGTTAAGGTGTTAGTACTGCTAATCTCGCGAGTTCTCTTCAAACGCGGCCGTCAGTGCATCATCACCACTCAAACCGGCTGCCTTGGCCCGCTCCAACGCCTGCAGCACCCGCTTGTAGTCCATCGGCATGACCTTGACGAATTTGGGCAGATAGCTGTTCCAATCAGCCAGCACTGCTGCGGCCTTGGTACTGTTGGTCCGCTCTTTGTGGTTGCTGATCATCTCTTTCAGGGTAGCAACATCCTGCTGGTCTAGTTGCTCCAGGGCCACGGTCTGGGTGTTGCAATGACTGGCAAAATCCCCTTTTTCATCCAGCACATAGGCAGTGCCGCCGCTCATCCCGGCAGCAAAGTTACGCCCGGTGAAACCGAGGATCACCACCGTGCCGCCGGTCATATATTCGCACCCGTGGTCCCCTACCCCTTCAACCACCGCGTTGACACCGGAGTTCCGCACGCAGAACCGCTCGCCGGCCATGCCGCGGATGTAGGCGGTGCCGCTGGTGGCGCCGTAAAAGGCCACGTTGCCGGCAATAATATTCTCTTCAGCAACAAAGGTCGAACCGGTCGGCGGGAAGACCACAACCGTGCCGCCGGAAAGCCCTTTGCCCAGATAGTCGTTGGCATCGCCCGACAGCTCCAGGGTCATCCCCTTGGGGATAA
>CAZNWF010000030.1:0-26241 GCA_964576485.1 uncultured Geobacter sp.
GGCAGGTAGAGCGCCTGATCAGGCGTTCAAAGGTATCAATGGCGCTGGCCCGGTTGATGTACACTTCAGTCAGAAAGTTCTGGCCAATTATGATCTGCTGGTCAGCAACACCACAGGTGCATTGACGTGCAAGGCATTCTACAACATCACACGGTTTGCAGTTCAGATCAAATCTGGTGTGGCCGGATTTGTAAGAGTTCAGCATGGCAGGCACCAGCCCCTGCGAGATAGGGTTCCAGCCAGGCTGGCGGTCGAATGCCGTTGCTTCTACACGGGCAAGATGGGGTGCCCGTTTCTTCAGGTAAGCAGCCAGCCCCAATACTTCCGGGCAGGGGCCGCCACCAAAGAAGGCGGCCTTCAGCGTATCACCGGCAAAGAGTGCATCCGGCAGGTTTGCGGCTTCCAGAACATGACAGACCGGTTCAATGTAATAAGGAAAGTAGGCCAGCAGATAAGCATCCCGAAAATCCTGATCATCATAGGGGATGGTATGCCCAATCGGGCTTCTGTAGAGTTTACGGATGCGGCTCACTTGGGGGCGCAGATCATAAGCGGCGCTGGTGGCGTCTGCTTCGCTAATGTTATTACTGCGGCAGTACCAGTTAAATGCCTGCTGTGCGGGGTTGTGAGTGGGGAATAGCATGTCGTGCCTCCATGATCAGGGTGCCGATTCTTTCGGCTTCTGATAGGGGACACGGCAGTGGGGAGGCAGTTTTCAAAAAAAATGTTACAGGTTGTGTTTTTTGCTTCCATTCAGCAAGTCTTTTGCTTGTTCGGTTCCAGCTTCGCCATAATGTTTCTTAATTATTTCATCAATTGTCTTAGCCATTGTTTGATTCCTACGGTAGTGGTCATCTGCTACAGTGATATAAGTATAACATCCGACCCCAAAAACCGCAGCCAAGCCATACCATTACAAGAATGAAAGCCCATTTCAATCTAACTGCCTTCATGTCGCGAATATATGCCAACTTCATTTGCTCAAACACCAATTCTTGTTTGATGGCTTCAATGCTGTCCGGAAGTTTATTGACATAGTCCCCTAAACTAACCTTTGAGGTCTTTTTTCTGGCGACAAACGCATCACTGAACCCTAGCTCATATAACCCACCGTTGTAGAAAGTTCCGGAGGGCCGGTCAGTGGCAGTTACGTGGGAGGCGGGGTTGTGAATTGCCATTACTGCTCGAATTGCAGCAATGAAGGCAGCGAGCCAAGTAACAATAAACAGCATAATCAGCGCCCAAAATTGCCATTGGCCCGTTCCACAAGATACAGTCTGATGTAGCTTTGAAAAATTCAGATATATTTTCCCTGTATTGCTTAGTGCAAGGACCAATATACCTATGGCTACAGCTGCTTTGGTGTCATTAACCCTTATAGCAGACTGAATGTCTGTGATTGAAGCGTACAAAAATGCCAATATCTTGTCATCAATTTCATTGCCCATTATTTTTGTTCCTTTAGCCAATCATTCATTTCTGAATTAACGACATTTGCATGATAACAATCCCTACTTGTATTTTTTACAAACATTTCTTTGTTGCCGTCGTTCAAATTTTCATAAAAAACATTTGATATCATCATTTCTCTGTCAGACGACAATCTGTTGCCATATGAACTCAGTTTGGCAGCATCATTAACTAATTTCCCAAGCCAGACCACCTCATTTATTCCACTTCCTTTATATCCTGCTTTTATCAATAATGTTGTCCCATATGATATACCAATGCCAACTTCAATCTCGGAATACCCCTTCTTCTTGTATTTATAACTCAAAACATCCACAAGAGATGCGGCCCTAGCTGCGGTGCTAAAGACACCATCAATGTCTTTCTTAAAAGGTGTATTGAAAACACCCCAGACACAGTCTCCTTCAATGCAAATTTCATCAACATTAGCATTGCCTTTCAGCACTGCGATCAGCTCTGAGATAAAACTTCTGTACATTTTAGCTAGTGTCGGCCTCTTGTGTTTATCTGCAAGAGCATTAGATCCGCGCATATCTATAAACATTGCTGCAGCACTGACATAAAATCCATTTTCGAATGTCAACAGATCACGACTCGGAATACTATCTTTATCCTCGTAATTTGTATCTTTACTATCAAGAATCTCGTCTATACGTTCTCGACTCTTTGCGAAATCATATGATGAAAATGAGGCTTTCATGTCATTCCTTTTTATTCTGATATGTTCCAACTAGCTAAATTGACCACTCCAGATTGGTATCTACTATTATATGTAAACATCTGGAATTAGGCATAAGGCATCCAATATTAGATGCCTTATGTTTTTGAATGGTATCTAAGGCAAAAGAAAGGGTTAAGGCTTAAAAGATGACAAGATCGGCGACCAAGTTAACATCTTGAAAGTCTGACCCCGCCGATTTCGAAACATATATTTTATAAATCCGCGACCACCAAAATCATCAGTAGCCATTTCTACTTCTGCTTGATGCGAAAGCGTTTGTGTTAAATATACCGGCGTTTCTTATATAATCAGGTGTTTGCTGATAATTATTTTTATCCTTGTAACCATCACTATTAAAACCATTTTGATCTATTCCATATTTGTCGAAACCTTTTTCATTATAGCCATCTCTGTTATATCCTTCTGAATCGAATCCAAATTTATTGAAGCCGTCTTTTCCGTATCCGTACGTGTTGTAGCCATTTTGATCATATCCGGCGTTGTTATATCCATTCACATCGTATCCTCTAATATCATAGCCTGTAGGATCAAATTGGGTTTCAGTATCTTTATGTGTTTTTTGTCGATTAAAGCCGCTTGAATTATATCCTTCCTTATCGTAACCATCCCTATCAAATCCGTGACGATCAAAGCCTTGATTGTCATAAGCGGAGCTGACATTATTTAGATCATCTACCCACCATCTGTCACCCTCTCGGTGGACAGTGCTAGTACTCTTTGTTGTTATCGCAATCTGTTTTGAGAATTCACAAGCTTCTTTAAATGTGTTGAAAATAACTTTCGCCATATTCAGCTCCGCTACAAGTACGTCTCTATGCAGAAATTTTCTTTTCTGTGCAACGTCACAAGGCTGACCGGCTTCCGGCCGGTCGTGCCGCTGGTTATTTGTTGTCCTAGCAGCTTAGATGTATGATAGGCATCGTCTCCTTCTGCTTCAGAAGAGTTGTGATTTCTTCATAGAAGTGCAAGAACAATCTACTCGACATGTTAAGGAGGAAAAACATTGGAAATTCAATGTCGGACATGCTTCCAACTTGATGAAAGATAACAGCTCGTTCAGCCCCATCTATTTCCGATCCGCAGCAAATCCCGTGAAAGTTCGGGTGACAATAATCGGAAAGATCATCATATAGTGACCGGAATTTCTTTTTTTCTTCGTCGTTGGGGAGCAAGAATCTATCTATGTAATCATCAACAGAATCGATAAGATTCATTACTTGTACTGGTTCTGGAACCTCTTCAAGATCGAACGTTTTCGAGCCGAAGAAAAGGCGATGTAAGTCTTTATCAATCGTCGTGAAATCAATGTTCCCGTCGTAATAACTTTTAAGCCTTTTTAGAAAGAAAGATGCCTTGCCAGTAGTCTCGTAGTGCGCCCTTGAACAAGCAAGCGAGGAAAGAATATTGTGGGAATTAATGCTAATGATGCTACCTTCAATCAGCGACCTTGACCGAAATAACAATAGTTGAGAAAAGTGTAATACGTTGTAGCCGAAAAGGATTTTGGGGTCCGTCACTCCATCTAGTTCTTCGGATAATGTAGTTTTGGCGATGAAGTATTCATCGTGCTTAACAACGTCAGCCTCAAGCTCCTTCAAATCATCGAGTCGACCTAAACGGGTCGCCAGTGAAACAATTTCTTCTGTAAATTTCATTTATTTCTCACATAACCAGCTATTCAGCTATTGACCACACCAGATTAATATTTAAGTTAAAAGAGGGTTCAGGCTTTAAAGATGGCAAGATCGGCGACCAAGTTAACATCTTGAAAGCCTCACCCTATCGATTTATCAAATGGTTAGCGGTATATCTATTTGTCAGCAAGCTAGCAATAGTCTTGATGACGATATCACCAAGATACATATGATGCTTTTTTAGGTACTTACTAAAACTCTGAATGCCCATGTCATTCGTTCTTTCATTGAAAGGCCTGTAGTGTGTGTTGGTTGGGTCTTTTAAGCGTCCTTGTATCCAAACGAGGTCTTCCCTAATCTTGGCCTGGAAATTTGGAGGCACTGCATTACAAATAATTTCCCAAGCCTGCGGGTCGTCCCAGAACATAATTTGCTGACTAGAGTCAAGTAACAAAGATGGCTGTTGCGGATGCGTACTTTGCGATTCAAGCTCTTCAGTGATAAAATTGCTAACAACATTCAAAACGTCTCCTTTAACATCAGCCTGTTTGCCCTTGGGTTTCCCGCCGAGCTCATTGTTCGTTGCCTTCTTAAACCATGCGAAAAAGCCATTCCTGTTTTCCTTCAATTTTCCGATTATTGCAGGTATCCAGCGCTCAGCGGCTGGCACTTGCTTAATTATTTTATCAATCAGTTCCGGCGGTATTTCTGTAACCGGAGATTCAGGAATCACTGGGGCAACCTCATCTTCAAGTTCGCGTAAAGGGATCCCATGCACAACACTGTGAGCATAGTTGTGCATCATTTTTCTGTAAGGAAATTCTGGCAGGTTATAAACTGTTTTCGGAATTTTTGAGAATCCAAACATTGCGCCCCATAAAGCAAATGCATACTTGAAGTCGCCAATACCTTGATCCACTAAAAATGTTTCCAGCTTGTCAATGTCATCACCTTTCTGAACGAATGCAGCAAAGGATTTCAGCACACGGTTGTTTGATGAGTTAAAGTCAAATGAACTACCGCTTTTTATGTTGTTCAGCAGATCATTGATATATCCTTGAGTTGGGCTACCCTCCCATTCACTTCCTATGAGATTCTTGATTGCTTTAGCACCATCCATCGCCACATTGAACCGGCTTTCATCAAGTTGACCGGCAAAATCATTTGTCAGGCAGTACGTATTGAATAACTTCATCAATAGCAGGGAAAATTGTGCATCGCTTTCATGACGGTACTCCAACGCTGATATTTGTCCTCGGTCGTTGATAATTCTATCGCCCTGCTCTGGTTCAAACCTACGTCGACCAACTCCTTCTATTGACCACAACTCGTCTAGGGTGGCGCAGGATTCAAGGGCACGGCGGAGTTTTTCCTGATTCCCTCTTGATGGTTTATTAAGCATGGCAGAAATTTCGTTCCGTTGCTCTTTCATTACGGACCTGAATTTTGCTACTTTTTCATCTAGCGATTTGTAAGCACCAAGCATATATCCGCAGACAAAACCTTTAAGCCGGTTTATACGAATATCCGCTTCACAATTCCTGCAAGCAGTCTCTCTTGATCCATCAGCAATATTATCAAGCATCTCCCGCGACCAGATGAATGAATTAATTTGTTTAAAATTAACAACCTGCATACGAGACTGATAGATACCGACCAACTTTGTGGTGAGACTCGGCTCTGCCTTTATCATGGTAATTTGTTTCGCTTCGGGAGTGGCAAAGAGAAATTCTGTTGTTGCTGGGTCAAGATAAATGGTTTTCTCATAAGCACTAATATCTTGGATATCATGGTTCATATCAAGGAGTCGATCTGCCCGAATACGAATGACAAGTGGAAAACTATCGCGGTCGGCATCCATAATAGAAAAAACCGGATAGCGACAATAAAGCAGCAGTACATTCTGAAACGGATTCGCAGGTATGGTTTCAAACTTGTTATAACCGAACTTGCGAGCCACATAGACAGCAGCCGGTGAAATCGAACCGGTTGACAATATATTGTTGAAGTTAAGTGTTGTGGTAGGGATGTATAGATATTTCATGGCGTATCCTATCGTTATAGTGCGACTTTTTCTGAATCCAATGTTGTCAGATAGAGATCTTTAGGAACAGCATCAAAGTAGCAAGACAACTGGGCTGAATACATTACAAAAAGGTGCCGGTAGCTGCGGGTCATTGCTACATACAGTGGATCTATGCCCATTTTTTCGGGGGGATTACATTCGGGCATAAACACCGCCTCAAATTGAAGTCCTTTGGCACTGTGATATGTCATGAGTTTAGGATTGTCGCTGCTAAAGTTGAGATCAGCCATATCGTTTCTGAAATCTTGCTTGTCTCTGTAGTTTGCTTCTATGGAATACCCTTCATTCTTTAAATAATTATAAGCCCTCTTAACCATAGCGTTGTCATAAAATAGTAAAGCAGAATCAGTAATCCCTCTATTTTTGATCTGCTGCATTGCAACATCGAGCTGCTCTTCCAAGGTGGTGTAACGGAGAATTTTGGGGAGATCAGGGATTTCCTTTTTGCATTTGATGATTAATTCTTCATCATTTCCAAAGTGTGCAGCAAATCGTGCAATTGGTAATGGTAATCTATAATTTTGATAAAGCTTATCTAATTCGATAGGTGCTGCTTCAGCTACTATTGAAGCAATATTTTGAGTAGACTTTAAATTTTTGTATATTGCTTGTGCACTGTCTCCCCAAAAGAAAAAGGCAATTTTTGCTGCTTTTTTGAATTGGTTGATTTCTTCAAATGTAAAATCCTGAACTTCATCTACAATAATGAAATCGGCAGATGGGCAACCTTTTTCTATCCACTTGTAATGGTATATAAAGTTGTCGTCGTTAAGACCAATAGCTTTAATTCCGTCAGACATATACCGATGTAATGCCTTTGTAAAAACGATAAACTGGTATGATTTACCACTCGCGATATCCTGTATTTGTTTTGCTTTCCAAAGAGCTAAAATAGATTTTCCGCTTCCAGCACAACCAGATACAATCATAGAACGATCGATTCTTTTTCTAAGTAATTGAAGCTGAAAATCGTCAAGTTCATCTTCATTCAAAAAAAAGTTCTGTTTTGCCATATCAGCATGTCCCCTTTATGTATAAGTGTTTTTTCGTTATTTAGACAATCGATCACCTTCGCCCCAGTAAAGCCAACTTGAGGTTGCTGTTTTGCATTGAAAAACCTCCTTACCAAGAAATGATACAAGGTTTTCGCGCACCTGTGGTTTAAGATGTCTTGCTTTCGTAATATCAACGACTATCATGTATTCATGGGTTAGAGTGATATTTGGGGGTAGCTCCTCATGTTTTGAATCAAAGGCTGATATTAAGACATTCGGCAAGTTGTCGCTCCCAAGAACAGTAGAGCAAATCGTCTGAACAAGCCTCACAAGGCTGGCTTTATCCTTGTCATCTATGACCGTCGCCTTCTTTCGGACACCCCATTGGATCTCTGCCTCGAAAAGACTGGCAACACCAGCAGGTCTATGCTCTCTACGTTTTTCAAGGAAAGAACCATCATCAGGATATATGAACTTTTTGTAATTTTTTGTAAAAACCTTACTGAACTTATCAAATACTCCATGAACAGGGTGCAGTATCCCTTGGCGATCAATTTCACCAGTGGCAATAAACATCGGGATACGCTTGCCTTTTGCAATTGACAGAAACGACAGATAAACCGGCAGCCCGAGAGAACGGTCGTGGGTCGGCTTACGGGGATTGATGAACGGCCAGAAGAAAAAGCGGCGGCCAGGATGAGCTTTTTCTGCCAGTTCAGCAGCAATTGTAACGGCATCAAGCGCATCAGCATTCATTACATCTGCTGCCCATGTTGGATAGAGCGGATTTGTTTCTGATGTGGTCTTTGCAACCAGTGCGTAATAGATCGTGTCATTCTTGCCATGTTCGTATTCATCCAGCACAGGGAAGCCCACCCTGTCCCATCGCCATGACAGAACCTCATCAAGCGTAACATCAATACCCAGCAAATCAGCAACCGGTATTTTGCCATGAATCCAGGCAGGAACAGCTATCTGAGCTTTTGCGGGATTCAGCAGATAGCTACCGAGGCAGACAGAAAGAAACTGCCGCTGCATCTGCTTGTCTGGCAGCAATGCCATGATTTCATCTGCAAGCTGAGTAAAATCGGTGGAGTTGTCTCCCCAGATGGCATCATGGGGGCGTAAAAAGAACGTAACTTGTTTTTCAAGCAGTCCCTTACGGATACCGGATACAACCTGCTTCAGTTCCCATTGAAAATCAATCATGGCCTCACCAGTATGAATTTCAGATTATCAATTGCACTCGCTTCTTTTGCTACTGATTGAAACACGATATCAAAGAAAGGAGAGCCCGCCTCTATGCTGCTCTGGCACTCGCATACAATGTTGCCGTCCAGATTAAGTGACGCTACAAGGAAAAGGTCTTCCTGCTGGGATTCTTGCAACTTCCCGGCAACGTAGTAATCGCCGTCATCCCAGTTACTTTCTGTAAGGGTTGCACCGACTGTCTTGATGGTGATGGCACCGTCACGCTGCTTGATAACTATGTTCACCTGCAAGGGAATACTTGTGGCAGCAATAACCGGTGTAATTGCCTGTGGATCCCGTGCAGTTGATAAGAGATCAAGAAGCGAATCGGCGTAATCTGATAGCTTAAATCCTGAAAGCTTTTGGTAAGCTTCTGCCAGTGTTCCGAAAACATTATGAAGGAATGCTTCATTCTGTGAAGATTCAGCTGCTATCACAGACTCCAACGCCTGTACCGCATTCAAACCAACAGCTGTTTCCATCTCCCTGAAAAATGAAATAATGGAATCCACTGCTGGTGGTTGCATATTCATGGCTACCTTACTGACAACCTCCGAAACAAGAGATTCAGAAACAGCTCCCAGCCAGCATTCAAGGGCATTGCGTGGGATCGAATAGCAGTTCCAGCTTTGCGCAAAACCAAACTGGTCACCCAGCCAGACATCACCATCACCCATCAGGCGTTTGTCTGTGTAGAGCTGGGCAATATGCAGGTTCTGTGTGTCCTCAGGTACGTCAAGCAGCAGCACATTAGGTGGTGCATAGAAATAGCCATCATTACCCCAGCGGGCCAGTTCTTTCCTGAGTACCCAGACCTGCCCGGCCTGGGGTTTGTTTACCGCTTTGTGAACCTGGGGGGCAAAGGCATTAAACAGTTTCTGCCAGGCCCCAGTCTCTTCGGCAGGCATGGCTCGCTTTTCCCTGCATAGTGCACAGGATGCAAGATGCCTTGTCAGGTTCTCGTCCGGCACTGTAGACCGTAATACTGCATCACTAGGGCAGGTGCGCAGCAGAAAGGCTGTCTGCCAGGCTTGCTGTATGTCAAAAGTTGATCTGTTCGGTTCCATACACGTATGCTCCTCTTATGCTACACGGCAGCAATTTTCCGTTTTACAAAGTTCAATCACTTTTTCGTAAAAAATCATGAACTCTGCATCTTCCACGTCAGTAAACTGCTCTCGTCTTGCTGGCCCCCACAGGCTCCAGGTCTGCTTCAGTTTCTGATACGCCTTGTCTTTGTAGGGGCTGACATTACTGGCTGTTTTCATGCCAAGCTCAAGGGCAATATCAATCATCTTCACACCCGCACCTGTACGAAACAGCACCGTTTGCTCTGTTTCAGTCATTGATGCCAGACAATCCTGTGCCAGTCTTTCCAGCTCGGTTTCGATAATATCCATTTCAAGACGAGGGTTCTGGCGGCTGTGTAATCCAAGCTGGTCAGTGGTGTCACCGGTTGCTATGACAACATCGTCAATAGTTCTTGAGTTGCCTTCATTATCCGGTTTTGAAAGCGGGCTTGCACTTTCTGTATCAACACTGAAACCGATTTGATATTTGCAGGTAAGAAAGCGGTTAAGTTCTTTGATGGGGAGCAGATAAGCGGCGTTGAAGCGGTCAAGGGCTTCTATCCAGAAGAGCCGGGCCAGTTCCAAAATTGCAGGGCTGTTGTATATCTCGTGTTCTGCGTATGGTGGTTGCGGCCAGTCGTGGAAGGGTTGATTCCAGTTTAATTGCGGCAATGGCTGTAACGTTTCATCAAACAAAAAGGCGTAGAAGGTTCCTTGCCGTGAAAATGATACGGTGTTGACTTCTTTGGAGCTTGAGAGTGTTGCTCTGATTTCCCGATAGTAGGCATACACAGGATCAACAGAAAAGGTACGGCGCTTGTCTGTGCAATGGTCAAGGAACGTACCAATAAGAACTTCCATAAAACCGGACATATCACCGTGAACCAGTTTATCGGATGCCCGCTCAGTGATCCGCTTGCTCTTCTCCTTCAAAAATTGCCACATTTCATTGGCAACGACATCGTTAAGTTTATCAAGCCCATCCGTAAGGGCATCTTCAAATACCGCTTCAAGACAGATGCCTTTCTTCTGCGCCCGTGAAATAACCTGCTTTGAGCACTGGCGAAGAAATTGGAGGCATTCGTCTTTGTGGAGCCAGGCAAGAAAATCATCGCTCATAAGAATCCCCACTGCTTAAAAAAATCTACATTAAAACCTGCCAAATCAATACCACACGCAGATTTTTTTTGAAAATCAAACATCCACTGCCGTGATCACTCCCAGAAGAGATAATCAACAAAGGAGAGAGCGCCATGGCACGACAGATCCCGGAAATCCAGATCCACCTGACCCGTCACGCAAGCAGCAGGATGGCTGAACGCTCCATCAGAGAATGGCAGGTGGAGCAGGTTCTGACCTACGGGCGGCTGACCCACAACCGTAAGGCTATCATCTATGCGGTGGGACGCAAGGAGGTAAAAGAGAATGGCCGCTTTCTGGAAGCCTGCGAAGGGATCCAGGTGATCTGCTCTCCTGACGACGGAACCGTCATAACCACCTACCGGAACCATGACTTAAGCGGCATGCGCCGCTAACCTTGCCATTAACCTGAACCAGGGAGCGTAAAACCATGCACGACAACAGCAGACGTATAGATATCCCCGAAGCTGAAACTACCAATGACGTCTTTTCATCAACACTCATCCCGAAGTCATTCATGCTGGGCGGACTGAAAATCAATGTGCAGTTTGACACCAACTTGTCATCAAAGAAGAAGGTTATTGGTGAAGCCCACTATGCAAAGCAGATGATACGCCTTGATCCTAGCATTGCCCTGGTTCAGTCCGTTGAGCAGGCGTTTCTTCATGAACTGACCCATTGGATCTTCTATGTGATGAATGAGGAATCACTCCGTAACAACGAGAAGATTGTGGATCTGTTTGCCCACTTTCTGTACCAGGCGCTGACAACGGCAGAACCGATGGCCGCGGCTGCTGATGCCCAGCCTGCTGATCAGGAGGCTTGAGCCATGGGATTCTTTGATGAGGTGCTGAATGTCATCGGCAAGGTGGTTAATGTGGTCATGTATGCTGCCGGTACCATCACCGGTATTGCTCTGGCCGGAACGGTTGAGTTTGTCCAGGTGGCCTGTGAAAAGTTTGCTGAGTACCGGGCCAGAAACCGCGCAACCAACCTTGCTTTGGAAAACAGGCCGATCCACCGGCAGACACGGGAGCTGAATGATGAAATCAGCGATCTGGAACGGAAGCGGCATCGTGACCGCCAGTTGAATGAGAATGACAGGCAGCGACTGGTTAGCCTGTACGAACAGCGGGACAAACTGAAACAGCAGGTGCGGCAGAATAACGAACTGGTCATGGCTGAGCGGATTGTTGATGGCAAAGGCGTGTACGACAATCTGCATATCACTGATATCAACACCCATGTGCTGCAGTTTCATGTGGGGCAGACGGTCTTTGGTAAACAGTGCAGGCAGTGCGGGCGTCCGATGATCCTGCAATGGAAACAGGGCATGGCAACCGTAACCATGTCAGACTTCTTCTGGGGCTGTATCGGCTTCTATGAGGGAGTCCGCCACAATGAACCGTTCCAGCAGACAGATATGAACCTCTTTACCCGTGTTGACCGTCCTGAGTTCGAGGTGTCCACCAGCCAGCTGAACAGCATCCTGCAACTGCCTGCCCCACGGCAGCATGTTGCCAAACGGCTGTCTGAGGCACGCAAGCAGGAGACAGAGGTCTATCTCTGCCCGATCCATAATGAACCGATGGTGCTGCGTGAGAAGAAGGAAGCCCAGGGTCTACTGGATCAGTTCTTCTTTGGCTGCCCTCGCTGGTCACCCAAGGATGGCGGCTGCAGCCAGATTGTGAAACTGAAGTCACCGGGACAGTTGGCTAGTGCTCTGGAAGCCTACTATGGCCGGGGCATCATGTAGCATGGGAAACCCGGCCAGATCTGTGCAGGCTGGCATCAATATCCTGTTGCTAACCGTCTGGTGTGCCGTATCACTGGCAGCAGAAACAGCCTGCCCGCAGCACTTTGCAGACGGTACAGCACCAGATTTCATCAATCAGAATCTGGCAATCAAGGCAAGGGAGGTCTGTTATAGCGGCTATGCAATCATGCACTCAGGCGTTACCAGAACACCCATCTATGCCGCAGAGTATCTGACCAAAGAACGACTGCTGCAGGCAAAAGGGATAAAGCGCCAGAACCGCTTCCACCCAGACGACCATATACCCAGGGATGAACGGGCTGAACTGAAGCATTACGCAGGCAGTGGTTATGATCGTGGTCATCTTGCTCCATCAGCAGATATGCCGGATGAGCAATCACAGTATGAGAGTTTTTCATTGGCCAACATGGTACCGCAGGTACCGGCCAATAACCGGGGCGCATGGGCAAAGCTGGAGGCATGGGTACGGAAGCTGGCAGAGGAAAACGGAGATCTGTATGTCATCACCGGAACGATCTTTGACAGTGGGGATGTCCGCCGGATTGGTGGAGCAGTGGGTGTTCCAGCCAAGCTGTTCAAGGTGGTGTATCTGCCAGGCAATCGGATCATCAAGACTTTTATGGTGGATAACGCCGATGAGTCCGAGGTGATAGAGACTGACACTGAGGTGTTGCAGGAGCTTTCAGGAATGTTTTTGTTCCCTAAAACTGTTGTCCGTATGGAGATTAAAGCAGGGCAGTAATCCGGAATTTTCAGGACCTATGACGCTCTATGGGGAAGGTCAGGCAGTACAGTTGTATATGCAGGAAACCGGCGCAGTAAGAAGCAGTTGTCTGTACTTGAATCAGGAGGAAGCACTATGAATCTGCCACGCATTTACAAGAGCACCCTTTCAAATGGTATCCGTGTTGTATCCCAACCATCACGGTTGAACGGGGCTTCTATCTGTCTGCACGTTTCCTGCGGGGCTCAGTACGATATCAACCAGCCTGAGGGGATTTCCCATCTGGTTGAGCATATGCTGTTCAAAGGCACCACCCGGCGCACCGCTTCTGAACTGGCTGCCGCTTTCAGCGCTATCGGCACCTGGTGTAACGCCTACACTGACAAGACGGGAGTCAGTTATTACCTGACTGCGCTGCCGGAAGATATTCCAGATGCATTTGATCTGCTGGCCGATATGTACCTGAACAGCACGTTCCCTGAGGAAGAGTTTAAGATAGAAAAGGGTGTTATTCTTGATGAGTTGCGAATGTATGATGACGATAACAACTCGTTCCTCTCAAAGCAGTTTTTTCAGGAGTATCTGAAGGGGCATCCACTGGGCAGGTCTGTTACCGGCAGCAGTGAGTCGGTGTCGGCTATAAGCAGACAGCAGGCTGTTGACTACAAGCTGGCTCAGTATATCCCGGCCAGAACTATTGTAACGGCAGCCGGGAGGGTGAACCATACTGCTGTAGTTGAGATGGTTGAGCAGAAATTTGGACACCTGGAGCAGCAGGCAGATCTGGATAAAATCAGTATGCCTATTGTTCCGCAAGCAGGGGTGGCCAGACATCACCAGCGAGAGATGCAGCAGACGCTCTTTTATCTGGGTTATCCTGCTGTCAGCCCGCTTGACCCAAAGATTTGGCCTGCAACCATGCTAAACCAGATACTGGGCTGTGGTATGGGATCACGGCTGTTTCAGCAGATACGGGAACGCAAGGGACTTGCCTACTCTGTTGCAAGCACCATCACCTCATTCTGCGAGGGTTCTGTCTTTTTCATCTATGGCAGTTGTGATGCCAACGCTGCCCAAAAGATGATTGACCTTTCTCATAAGGAGGCGCTGAAACTGGCAAAGAAGAAGGTCACACCAGAGGAACTGAAGCAGGTGAAACGGCAGATGCGCAGCAGCCTGCTGCTCGACTACGACAATTCATTGAACCAGTCCTTTGAGCTTGCATCTGAACTGGGCAATTTCGGCTTTATCTCATCACGCCGGAAAATACTTGAATGCTTTGAAGCCGTATCAGCGGAAGCGGTTATGGAACTGGCTGAAGAGATATTTACGGGCTCTGTTCCCAGGCTTGAATCAGTGGGACCAAACTCTGGGATTAGGTTGCCAGCTTGTTGAAGATGCCGGAGAATCTTGCCCCTTTCAAAGAACATTTTTCACGCCTTGTCATACAAACCTGATTTATTTCAGACCTTGGACGCTGTTTGGGGAGGGTCGTGCTGTATGCTTGCCATCCGTAGAGAGTAAGGCTGGCATCATTCATACATACCCTGAAGCAGCACTAAGTAAACCGGTATTAACATATATGCTGATCTGCGTATCTCCAAGCCAGACCAGCATGTTTGACGCCTTCTGCCTGATACTGTATACAGGTAATTCTGTATGAAAAATCGGCGTGCATTGAGGTATGGCGTGGGCGACCAACTATTTCTTGAACGGTTCATCTGGTTTGATAATGAAGCCAGGCATGGTCGGTATCCCAATGCCACCAAACTGGCAGACCATTTTGAGTTTTTCGCCAAGACCGCACACCGCAGCATCGATTATCCCATGAAGCAGAGATTATGATGGAGATTCTCAAGCATGGCAGCCATGTAGAAGTGCTGGAGCCGGTTTGGTTAAGGGGGAAGATTCAAGCTGAGCTTGCACAAGCAATTAACACATACAGATAACGTTTTATGATTTCGCTTTAACTTGGAGACATATTAAATGGATAACCGCTTTTTCGAGCAACCAATACTCAACTCGCCCTACGAGTATCCAATCAGACATTGGGAACTTGTTGATGGTCAACCAACCCAGCAGATTCTCGATAAACGTCGCCGTGCAGAATTCATTACGCCGATTCCCAAGCCCAAAAAGCGCCGGGCGGCTGCTGCTGACCAGCAAGGATTTGTGTTTGATGAAGGTAAAGGGCTTTCAACCAAAGATCAGCAGTATGATCCTACCTCAATAATCAATGAGCTTCGCCGCCATGTCGATCAATGGCGCACAATTCCCAACCCCAATCACTGGCAGGTTACTCCTGAAACAGTCCGTCTGTTGCAGCACTGGCGTCACCACAAGTTTAATGGTGTGCGACCGTTCTTCTGTCAGGTTGAGGCTATTGAAACAGCTATCTGGCTAACTGAGGTTGCCCCCAATGTAAAGGACGGCAAGAAGTTTATCGAGCACTTGGCCAATGCCAACAACGACGCCAACCCAGAGTTAATGCGTCTGGCCCTGAAACTGGCTACCGGTGCCGGTAAGACCACTGTCATGGCCATGCTGATTGCCTGGCAGACCATCAATTCAGTTCGACGTCCTACCAGCAAGCGCTTTACTCGGGGATTTCTGATAGTTGCTCCTGGCTTGACGATCAAGGATCGTTTGCGGGTATTGCAGCCCAACGATCCTGACAGCTATTACCAGAGCCGTGAGATCGTTCCCAGTGACATGCTGGATGACCTTGATCGGGCAAAGATTGTCATCACCAATTACCACGCATTCAAGCTGCGCGAGCGGATGGAACTATCCAAAGGTGGCCGCCTGCTGCTGCAAGGCCGTGGTGGTGAGGAGCTGAACACGCTGGAAACAGAAGGACAGATGCTTCAGCGGGTCATGCCTGATCTGATGGGGCTGAAAAACGTCATGGTTCTGAATGACGAGGCACACCATTGCTACCGTGAGAAGCCCAATCATGATGACGAAGATGATGACCTGACTGGCGAAGACAAAAAGGAAGCAGAGAAGAATAATGAAGCAGCCCGTCTCTGGATCTCTGGCCTGGAAATTGTCAATCGAAAGCTGGGAGTGAGCCGGGTAATCGATCTATCGGCGACACCTTTCTTCCTGCGTGGTTCAGGCTATGCCGAGGGTACACTCTTCCCCTGGACAATGAGCGACTTCTCGCTGATGGATGCCATTGAATGCGGTATTGTTAAGCTACCCCGTGTCCCGGTGGCGGACAACATACCCGGTGGCGATATGCCCAAGTTCCGTAATCTGTGGGAGCATATCCGTAAACGGATGCCCAAGAAAGGCCGTGGCAAGGGTAATGCCCTTGATCCGTTAAGCATCCCCGTCGAACTCCAGACTGCACTGGAGGCGCTCTACGGTCATTACGAAAAGACCTACAATCTCTGGGAAGAGAGCGGCATCAAGGTGCCACCCTGCTTTATTGTTGTCTGCAACAACACCTCAACATCCAAGCTGGTCTATGACTACATCTCCGGATTTCAGCGTGAGAATGAAGATGGCTCAACTACCTTGGAAAATGGCCGTTTGGCTCTGTTCCGCAACTTTGATGAGCATGGTAACGCCATTCCCCGTCCCCGCACGTTGCTGATTGACAGCGAGCAGCTGGAATCAGGCGATGCCCTTGATGAGAACTTCCGTAAGATGGCTGATGATGAGATTGAGCGGTTCCGCCGTGAGATCATCGAGCGAACCGGTGATCGTCGTCAGGCAGAGAACCTTACCGATCAAGAACTGTTGCGCGAAGTAATGAACACCGTTGGCAAGAGAGACCGCCTGGGCGAATCAATCCGCTGCGTCGTCTCGGTGTCCATGCTTACCGAAGGTTGGGATACCAACACCGTCACCCATGTTCTGGGTGTGCGTGCCTTTGGCACACAGCTATTGTGCGAACAGGTTATTGGCCGCGCCTTGCGTCGTCAATCGTATGATCTGAATGAAGATGGACCGAACAAAGGTATGTTCAACGTGGAATATGCCGATGTTTTGGGTATTCCGTTCGACTTCACTGCCAAACCGGTAATTGCTCCACCACAGCCACCACGCGAAACCATTCACGTAAAAGCTATCCGACCGGATCGTGACCCGCTCGAAATTGAGTTCCCTCGTGTTGCCGGTTATCGGGTGGAATTGCCAGAGGAGCGACTGACAGCAGAATTTAATGCTGATTCTGTCCTTGAGCTGAATCCGGATCTGGTTGGGCCATCAATAACCCAAAACTCCGGTATTATCGGCGAAACAGTCGATCTTAGCCTTGCGCATCTGGGCGATATGCGCCGCTCTACGTTACTGTTTCATGTCACTCAGCGGTTGCTGTACACCAAATGGCGTGATCCTGGTGAGGATGCCAAGCTGCACCTGTTCGGACAGCTCAAGCGTATTACCAAAGAGTGGCTTGATACCTGCCTGGTCTGCACAGGGGGAACCTATCCGGCACAGCTCATGTATCAGGAGTTAGCGGATATGGCTTGCGAGAGGATTACCGCTGGCATTACCCGTGCTCTTGTGGGCGAGAGGCCGATCAAAGCAATGCTTGATGCTTACAATCCCTCCGGTTCAACTATGCATGTCAACTTCAACACATCAAAAAAAGACCGTTGGGAAACCGATGCCCGTCGCTGCCACGTCAACTGGGTCATTCTGGATAGCGACTGGGAAGCAGAATTTTGCCGTGTAGCTGAAGCGCACCCAAAGGTTGTGGCATACGTTAAGAACCATAACCTGGGGCTGGAAGTGCCCTACCGCTACGGTTCCGAGACACGTAAATACCTACCTGACTTCATTGTAAAGATTGATGATGGTAAAGGTGAAGATGACCTGCTCAACCTGATAGTCGAGATAAAAGGCTATCGCCGCGAGGACGCCAAAGAGAAGAAAAGCACCATGGATGTGTACTGGGTGCCGGGAGTGAACAACCTGAAAAACTATGGGCGCTGGGCCTTTGCCGAGTTTACTGAGGTCTATCAAATCGAGTCTGATTTTGAAGCTAAAGTTGAGGAAGAATTCAATAAAATGTTAGCACCATTTGTGAGCAATCATGACAAAGCTTAATCTTGATTTCACATACCTTGATTCACTGTTTGAGATTGATTTTACAAAACGAGTGGTAAGTTTGAAGCCATGTGCGGATGGCAGCCTACAGACGTCATTAAATACCCAGCAGCTTTACAACTGGTATCGTCATAAGCAGACAGAAGCAATGTGGGCAAAAAACGCTATAGGTGGATCAGGATTCATAGGTCTTCAGCCCGTTATTACTTTTCTTGAGGGACTGAAGATTCAGATCCCAGCGGTAAAGTCATTTACAATTCATGGCATGATATCTACGGAGGAAGCTGGCGAATACCCATTCATAGTTGAACCAGAAACATCACTTGTCATTAGCCAGTATGCCAGACCCCATGCGAACGTTTTTCTCAGTCATTCAAGTGTAGATAAGCCGTTTGTCAGAGAGTTGCGGCAGAAGCTTTATTCCGTGTGTGACACTTTTTTTGACGAAACAGATATCTACCCCGGACAATCAATAACACAGCGCCTTAACCAGGAGCTTACAGCAACGAACTTACTCGTTCTGATGTTTTCAATACATGCCAGCAACTCCGATTGGGTTCGCAAAGAATGGGCAAGCATGTCGTATCTAAACAAGCCACTCGTTGTTGTGCGGCTTGATGAAACACCGCTTCCGCCTTTGCTAATCGATTTTAAATACATCCCTTACGAATGTGATATCGGACTTGTCGCAGATGGCATTGCACAGGCGCTTTGCGTAACACCGCTTCGGTAACGACAATAAAATGGCAGCATAAGGATAGATAATATGGCAAAAGCACCAACCAAAATAACCGTTGAAACACTTAATCATGAGGATGCGACCCGCAAAAACATCCCCACTGCTGAGCATCAATCGCTTATGCATGACGCCGATAAAAATCCGGTTCGCATTGCGTATGAGCGCCGCAACCGCGATCTTGACCCGCAACTTGTCTGGCGTGGCAAAGATGAACAGGATTGGTCTGATCTGGTGGTACAGGCTCCGCCGCTCTATATTCAGGAGAAGGTTCATCCAAAGGTACTGATTGACGACCTGTTGCGTCGAACCAAGGTTGATGAAAAGGTGACAGAGGCACAGTTTGACCTGTTTGCCGACTTTAACGGACTGCCCAACGAGAGCGCCAAGACTGAATTCTACCAGCACGATGCCCACTGGGCCAACCGGATGATTCTGGGGGACAGCCTACAAGTCATGGCTTCATTAGCAGAGCGTGAGGGACTTCGCGGTAAAGTTCAGTGTATTTTCTTCGACCCACCATATGGAATCAAATTTAATTCCAATTTTCAGTGGTCAACAACCGATAAAACTCCAAAAACAGAAGGAAGCGAACGTATTACACGCGAACCGGAACAAGTGAAAGCATTCCGTGACACCTGGCGGGATGGAATACATTCCTATCTTACCTATCTCCGAGATCGTCTGACCGTCGCCCGTGATTTGTTAACTGATTCAGGTTCAATCTTTGTCCAAATTGGCGATGAAAATATTCACCGTGTTCGAGCATTACTTGACGAAGTTTTTGGTTCCGACAACTGTGTCGCCCAGATTCCATTTAGAAAAAAAACCATGCCGTTTGGAGCATCATTCATCGAACAAATGGGTGACTACATATTATGGTATGCAAAACGAAAGGAAATGAACAAGAAGCCATACGCAAAGTATCGTCCTCTCAGGCGTCCAGCAAATGTTGAGGGCGAATTCCACCATTGTTGGTATGAAATGCCTGACGGTTCCAGACATCGTATGTCAAAGGAGCAAATTGACAATCACGCATTGCTTCCCGCTGGTGCCGTAGTCTACAGATTGAAATCATTGGAACCCTCGGGACCAATGGAATCAGGCATGTTTAGATACAATTATGAAGGTCGCAATTATCTGCCCCCAAAAAATGGATTCGGAACCACCGAAGACGGTATTAAAAGACTACATATGTCACGAAGACTACAACCCGAAGGTAATCGGCTAACATTTATTATGTACGCTGATGCCAATTCGACAGCCGCTATGACTTCGCCATGGTACGACACCGTAGGTGCAGACAACAAACAGTATGTTGTTCAAACTAATAGTGAAGTTGTTAAACGTTGTATTCTTATGGCCTCAGATCCCGGTGATCTTGTCCTCGACCCGACTTGCGGCTCTGGAACGACTGCCTATGTCTCAGAGCATTGGGGAAGGCGATGGATTACGATTGACACTTCCCGAGTTGCCCTTGCTCTGGCTCGTGCCCGTATTATGGGTGCCAAATACCCTTACTATCTACTTGCGGATTCAAAGGATGGACAAAAGAAGGAAGCAGAAGTTACCCGCACAATTCCATCAAGTCAAACAACGCGCGGCAACATTCGACAAGGTTTTGTATATGAACGAGCACCGCATATAACCCTTAAGTCTATAGCCAATAACACTGAAATTGATGTTATCTGGGAGACATTTCAAAGTAGTATGGAACCCTTACGACATCAACTCAATCAGGCTTTGGGCACTAAGTGGGAAAAATGGGAAATACCTCGTGATGCCGATGACAAATGGGCAGACACGACAAAAAAGCTACATTCCAGATGGTGGGAACTTCGTTTAGCCCGTCAGAAGGAAATTAGTGCATCAATTGTGGCCAAGGCAGAACCCGAGTATCTTTACGACAAACCTTATGAGGACAAGAAAAAAGTTCGCGTTGCTGGGCCGTTCACGGTTGAGAGCTTGTCACCGCACCGAACACTGGCAGTTGGCGCAGATGATGAACTGATCGACATCTCCGCTGACCCCAAAGAAGGCTATGGTGTAGAGCGTGACTTTGTCCAGATGATTCTGGAAAACCTCAAGACTGCAGGTGTTCAGCAAGCCCATAAGGCGGATAAAGTCACCTTTACTGCCCTCACCCCGTGGCCAGGCGATATGGTCTGTGCTGAAGGCCGCTATGAGGAATCAGGTACAGAAAAACGTGCTGCCATCTTCATCGGTCCTGAATTCGGTACGGTTTCCCGTCCTGATCTGGTATCTGCTGCCCGTGAAGCTGGTGATGCTGGTTTTGATGTCCTGATAGCCTGTGCTTTTAACTACGATGCCCACTCATCTGAATTCGACAAGCTTGGCCGTATTCCGGTACTCAAGGCACGCATGAATGCCGATCTGCACATGGCAGACGATCTCAAAAACACTGGAAAAGGCAATCTATTTGTCATTTTCGGTGAGCCAGATATCGACATCATTGATGCTGCTGATGGTCAGGTAAAAGTTAAGGTCAACGGTGTTGACGTATTCCACCCCAACACTGGCGAAGTCCGCAGTGACGGCGCTGAAGGCATCGCCTGCTGGTTCATCGACACCGACTACAACGAAGAAAGCTTCTTCGTCCGCCATGCCTACTTCCTGGGCGCAAACGATCCATACAAATCACTGAAAACCACCCTCAAGGCTGAGATCAACGAAGATGCCTGGGCATCACTGAACAGCGATACTTCCCGGCCATTCGATAAACCGAAAACTGGGCGGATTGCGGTAAAGGTGATCAACCATCTGGGGGATGAGGTTATGAAGGTGTTTCGGGTGTGACATTCAATTATTGATATGTATTTTGTATACAATACTTGCAATAGTGTCAACCTGGGTGTAAAGTGTAAACCATGATGTAAACCAATACTGATTGGGGGCAACAATGGGAAAGAAAATGAAGAACGCTCCGGTCTATTTTACCGTGGCCCAGATTCGATTCAACCCGATTCTGGATATGGAAGCATACCTTCCTACCATTCAGGAGCGGATGAGAAAAGCACACTTTCCTGATTTTAAACGGGAGAATATACAGCAACTTATCCTTCCATTTGCTCCACCTGCTGATGGCGGTCAACCATCAAACGCATCATTTGCTCCAAGGGCACGATATGTCTTTGGTAACATTAA
This sequence comes from uncultured Geobacter sp., assembly GCA_964576485.1. GTDB lineage: Bacteria > Desulfobacterota > Desulfuromonadia > Geobacterales > Pseudopelobacteraceae > Trichlorobacter. Next base: position 21,855 of record CAZNWF010000030.1, read on the forward strand.
TAGAACGTCAGAATTTATACTTGAGCACAACGCAATGGCTCTGCAGACAACAGCTTATGATACGTCTGAAATATTCTTTAAAACCATGCTGGATGGTTTAGCCATAGTTCACGAAGTAATCCAGCTTGATTTTACAGAGAGGGTCGGACTGCGATATTTTGACGCGGTGTTGCCCAAAAGTGACGAGTCGCTTCCTCAATACCTCGCCAGCGAAGTGCTTGGGCTTTACAATAAGTTGGAAGGAAATCTTGCTCATTCCTATAGTGAGACCGTTACCATGAACACGGTTGGCCAACTGATCTCCAGGGTGATTATTCAAAAAGGACGGATTGGGTTGCCACCAGAAGTCATGATGTTGGCTCCACACATTAATACGAAATTCACTGAAGCTGATGGACTTCATGCAACTATTGATACTGATGCGTTTTATGAGATAAGAGAAGCATTTAGCTTGGATCGTTTGAAGACTAAGCTCAACGAACTTCATAATGAAATTGAGAAATCGTTTAAGGCAACTGTTACACCATTTGCTCTTAAAGCTTGGGAGTAATAGGGGGTTGAGTATGGGTACTGTTTATCCAAATAGAGGCGGGTGGTTTGGTGACCAGAAAGATTCGACCGGTTCATCATCAGTAGCAACAGCTACAAGGTGTGCATTAGCCGCCAGTCTAATAGGCTTGTCAGTATTTTCAGGTACCGGAGCATCAGCTAACGACATTGAACAATTGAGAAAACTTCAAACAAATGGCCTCATTGTTTCAAATCCCATTAAAATCTGTACGGTTCAATCAACACCTGTAAGAACTTTTGTTGAGAACCTGGAAAGAATTCGTTTGGTATTTGCTCCTGCGGTTTCTGATTTGGCAAAATCGTTTAATGTTTCTCGACAAACAATTTACAACTGGCTTAATGGCGAACAACCAACTATTGAACATACTGCCAAACTGAAAGACCTTGCACTTGCAGCCGATATTTTTTCTGAATCTGGAATCAAAGTAAGCGGGATTTTGCTGAAACGTAAAATTACTGATGGCAAAAATATGTTTGAAGTTGTGCAGTCTGGCGGATCAGCTGCTGATGCCGCACAACTTCTCATACAAATAATCAAGCGCGAGTCTGAACAAAAAGAACGGCTCGCAGCAAGGTATGCTGGTCGCACAGCACCTCTATCCTCAGCAGATTCTGACCTTATGGCAGCAAACGATGTGGTGTAGTCGTTAACATGCCGGAATGGTCAAGAAATACGCCATGGCGACAAGGACTTTTGCTTCCTGCAGAGGCAATAGAGTCAATTGGTTTATCGCACCCAGAATTCCAAGCGGAGACATTGGTGATTGTCGCCACACATGATTGTGATCTTACCCAGCTTCCAGATAAAGAACCAGTAATTGAAGTTGTTGTTGGTCGCAAAATTCAAAAGCTTGAAGGAAACTTCACCCATGCAAAAAGTTCAAGAACCCTACACATGGAATTTGAAAGCAGTGAACCGTTGCTGGCTGAATTTTCTTCCACAGAAAAGCGAATAATCCCCAAAAACGTACTTCTAAATTATGAACCCGAGTCCAACGCCAGCCTAGCTCCTGCAGCAAAAGCAACATTTCAAGCGTGGTTGGCCTCCAGGTATCGCCGCTCTGCTTTTCCCGATGCATTTGAAAATCGCCTGAAAGAAGCAAAGCTCCACGAAAAGATTACCAAGGCTGTAAAGCCACTTGGGAATATGATCACGGCTGTATTTTTCGATGTAGACGAAGGGCGGGAAGTGGCTCGGACGGAGCCAGATGATGTATATGCCTTGGATATTATCCTGCTATACGCTACAGAACCTGATTTTGATGCAGCGGAAAAAGCTGCCGAATCAGCTAAAGATGCAATAAATCGCGCATTCAAGGCAAAGTTACAAGACCCACAATCTGGTCGCTGGAAATATATTGAGCTCCGTTACATTGATGCAATTTCTGAGGAAGCATTGAGCTATCGACAGGCAAAACTTTGGAAGAAATGGTCCTTAGACTACATCAGCCTCGGAGCTGATCCGCAACAGCCTGTACTGGCTGAATAACCCTTCTCACATCTGGAAACCAAATGGAATTTCGCATAGCCGATACATTCACCGACAGCCTCGCCAAACTGACTGGCGATGAGCAGAAGTTCGTAAAAACCACTGCCTTTGACCTGCAATTGAATCCGGCCAATCCAAGCATGAGTTTCCACAAACTTGAAAAAGCAAGGGACAAGAACTTCTGGTCAGTTCGAGCCGGTAGTGATTTGCGGATAATCGTTCACAAGTCAGCGGATAGCCTGCTTCTCTGTTATGTAGACCATCATGACCCCGCCTACCAATGGGGAGAGCGCCGTAAGCTGGAGATCCACCCCAAGACTGGTGCAGCACAGTTGGTGGAGATTCGTGAGACAGTTCAGGAAATCACTATCCCCAGGTATGTGGAAGCCCCACTACTGATTCAACCCAAATTACCGTTGTTTGACCATATTGCTGAAGATGCCCTGCTTGGTTATGGCGTACCAAAAGAATGGCTGGATGATGTCCGCATTGCGAATGAAGATACCATCCTTGAACTTGCCGATCATCTCCCTGCCGAGGCAGCCGAAGCACTGCTGGAATTGGCGACAGGTGGAAGGCCTCAGCAGCCCCAACCAGCAGCTGTAGGTACAAATCCTTTTGATCATCCTGATGCTCAGCGTCGTTTTCGCGTGATGAATAACGTGGAAGAACTTGAAAATGCCCTTAATTACCCATGGGAGAAATGGACAGTATTCCTCCACCCGGCACAACGTCAACTGGTAGAGAAAGATTATAGCGGTCCAGCACGGGTATCTGGTTCAGCAGGTACAGGTAAAACTATTGTCGCCCTGCATCGCGCTGTGTATTTGACCCGTAGCAACCCAGATGCACGGGTACTGCTGACCACCTTCTCCGATACTCTGGCAAGTGCATTGCGAACAAAGCTGAAACGATTGATCGGCAGTGAACCCCGTCTTGGTGAACGGATTGATGTCCACTCCATGAATACAATCGGATTACGTCTCTACGAGATGAATTTTGGTCGGGCACAGGTGGCAACCCGTGAGGTCGTTAGTCAGCTTATTTCAAAGGCGGCAGCAACCGTTGAAGGGAACAAGTTTAGTCAGCATTTTTTGTGGACAGAATGGGAGCAGGTAGTTGATGCTTGGCAGTTGGATAGCTGGGAGTCGTATCGTGATGTTACCAGGCTGGGACGAAAGACCCGCCTGACTGAGCAACAGCGCAAACTACTTTGGTCTATCTTCGAGCAGGTTCAATCCAGTCTTCAATCGCAGAAAATGATTACGAACGCTGGAATGTTCAACAGACTGGCAAGTCATCTGACTGAAAGCAAGCAGCATCCATTTGACTTCTGTGTCGTCGATGAGGCCCAGGATATCAATGTTGCCCAGTTACGCTTTCTGGCTGCCCTGGGCAAGGATCGTCCAAACAGCCTGTTCTTTGCCGGAGACCTTGGGCAAAGGATTTTTCAGCAGCCTTTCTCATGGAAATCTCTCGGTGTTGAATTACGTGGACGATCCAAAACGCTAAAGATCAATTACCGCACTTCCCATCAGATCAGAATGCAAGCAGACCGTCTGCTAGGCCCGGAAATTTCAGATGTTGATGGTAATTCTGAAAACAGGCTTGGCACAACATCGGTCTTTAATGGGCCTATGCCCACCATTGAAGCAATGAACACTCCTGAAGATGAGATAAAAGCTGTTGGTAAATGGCTTTCTGATCGAGCCGCTGAGGGTATCAAGCCGCACGAGATCGGCATATTTGTCCGGTCTGCAGCAGAACTGGACAGAGCATGTACCGCCGTCGAAACGGCTGGCATTGCATTCAAGGTGCTTGACGAAAAAGTTGAAACCACCGCAGGTCAGGTATCAATAAGTACCATGCATCTTGCCAAGGGGCTGGAGTTCCGCGCAGTAGCTGTTATGGCATGCGATGATGAAGTCATTCCCCTGCAAGAGCGGATTGAAACAGTAACGGATGATGCAGATTTGCAGGAAGTCTACGATACCGAACGGCATCTGTTGTATGTGGCCTGCACTCGCGCCCGTGATTATCTTTTGGTTACGAGTGGTGATGTGCCTTCTGAGTTTCTGGATGATTTGAGGTTATAGGGTGAATTTACGATGACCAAAGCAGACATTGTTGAAAAGATTCAAACCACCACCGGTCTGTCCAAAAAGGATTCCGCTGCCATGATGGAATCAGTCTTTGCTATTATGAAGGAATCACTTGAGGCAGGTGAGACCATCAAGATTTCCGGTTTTGGCAGTTTTGTGGTTAATCAGAAGAACGCCCGCCGTGGCCGTAACCTGCAGACCGGCGAGTCTATTACCATTGAGGCAC
>CAZNWF010000031.1:0-25733 GCA_964576485.1 uncultured Geobacter sp.
TCGGTATATCCTTCACCACTCTTTTCTGGCACAGCCTCTTGCCTCCCAAGTAACTCCCATTGCTGAAATCTGTGCCAGAACGATACCGTCCATTACACAGGATATACATCTGCAAACTAAAGACAGGGATATCGTTTCTCTTTTCGGCAGAACAGTCAATAAACTTGTGCGGCTCCATAGATTTCTTTACATTTTTTTTGCAATATTCAATAGCCTTCAATGGCAATACCGGCACAGGCAAGCCTCACACTTTCAGATCATGCCCACCACCGCACCGGTCATCAGCGATGCCAGCACCCCTGCTGTCAGGGCTTTTGCTCCCATGCTTACGACTTCATCCCGCCGTTCGGGACAGAGACTGCCCAGTCCGGCGATCAGGATACCCAGGCTGCCCAGGTTGGCAAAACTGCACATGGCATAGGTCATAATGATTCTGCTTTTGGGGCTGAGTGCCGCTTCTGGCAAAGCAGAAAACTGGATGTAGGCCAGAAACTCATTCAGCACGATCTTGATCCCCATCAACGACCCGGCAGTGCCTGCCTCTGACCACGGTACACCGATCAGCCAGACCACCGGTGACAGCAGCATCCCCAAAATTCTTTCCAGAGTTATAGGAGCCCCCATACCATCCGGCATCTGGCCAAGCCCGATGTTCACCAGCTTTACCAAAGCAACAAACACAATCAGGATTGCCACGATATTGACCAGCAGCTTGAGACCGTCCCAGGTACCCTTGGCCAGTGCATCCATGGCGCTTGATGCCTCATAGGAAGAGATCTCTCCCCCCAGCGTCTGTTCCTGAGTCTCAGGGACAATGATAGAGGCGACCACCAAGGCGGCAGGGGCATGGATAATAGAGGCGGTCAGGATATGCCCCAGGGCATCAGGAATGACCTTTTGCAGCACCGTGGCATACAGTACCAGCATGGTGCCGGCAATACAGGAAAGACCGACCGACATCATGGCAAACAGCTCACTACGGGTCATACGGACAAGGTAAGGGCGGATCAGCAGGGGTGATTCAATCATCCCCAGGAAGATACAGCCGGAAGCAGCCACACCAAGCGCACCGCCAATCCCCATGGTTTTACGCAGCACCCAGGAAAAGCCCTGCACCACTTTGGGTAAAATCCGCCAGTAGTACAGAACGGAGGTCAGCGCGCCAATTACCAGCACCATCGGCAAGGCCTGAAAAGCCAGTGAAAAGGAGCCACCCGGTTGCGTCTCCACAAACGGTAGCGGCCCGCCCCCCAGATAGCCAAACACAAACGAGGTTCCAGCCCTGGTTGCCTGTTCAAGGGCGATTACCATCGCGTTAAATCCCAGAAATAGCTGCCTGAATGGCGCTGCCTGCAACATAAGCAGGGCGATCAGCAGTTGCAGACCAAGACCTGCCAGGATCAACCGCCAGTGGATGATCCTCCTGTTTTCGCTCAAGAGCCAGGCAGCACCCAGCAGGACGGTAATGCCAAAGATTCCATGCAGCACGGGTCAGTACACTCCTTTTTCTCAGTTGTGGGCTGGTAACACATTGGGCTGTCCTTTGCTGCCGGTGTAAAACACCACCAGCCTGGCCGTTTCAGTACCCTTATTGATGCCGTTGTGCATGGTGCCCACCACTTCAATGATGGCATCGCCACTCTTGTAGGTAAGACGTTTCCCCCCTTCAAGGACCACTTCAAGTTCCCCTGCCAGCATATAGGCATAGACCGGAATGCCATGCTTATGCCAGCCGGTCTCAGCCTTGGGGGCGATATCCACCAGCATTGCCGTCACTTCAGGCTCGTTGCTGACAGGATAGACGATCTTGCGGCCATCAGCAGTGACACCGGTCTGCACCAGCAGTTTTGAGGTTACCCCGCTTTTATAGCCGGCTGCCGGAGCAGGACCACCTTCAAACAGCAGCTTTTCACCAACAAAATAGCGGCCGATCCCCTGGTGTTCCCAGAAGGTGCGGGTACCGTCGCTGTAGCGGGCACCTGAACCGGACACAGCCGCAGGCAGGGTCACCCTGCTGTCATCAGCCAGCCTCACGGTAACGTTTTTGCGTACAAGGTCAAAGCAGGCCTGCATCTGCTCGCCGCTGGCAGCGGCATAGGCCGCAGGCACTTGCTGCACCCCGCTGCACGGCACTGTGGCGGCAGACAGCGGTAGCGCACACAACAACAGAATTCCAACAATTCCCAGACGAATCATGATTTCTCCTTCATCATATCAAACCCCGATATCCTCATTCCACAACTCCGGTTTTTCAGCAATAAACTGCTCCATCAACGCAATACACTTCTTATCCTGCAGGACGTCCACCTGCACCCCTCGGGAACGCAGTAACTCCTCTTCTCCCATAAAGGTGCGGTTTTCACCAATCACCACCTTGGGAATGCCGTACAGCAGGATCGCCCCACTGCACATCGGGCAGGGAGAAAGGGTGGTGTACAGCACCGATTCCCGGTAAACCGAGGCGGGCTGTCGGCCAGCTCGCTCCAGGGCATCCATTTCGCCGTGCAGAATAGCGCTGCCCTGCTGTACCCGCCGATTGTGGCCACGCCCGATGATGCTACCCTGATGGACAATCACCGCGCCGATCGGGATACCGCCTTCAGCCAGACCGGCTTCTGCCTCCTCAAACGCTGCCCGCATGAAGTCATCCATGGCCTGCCCCTTTCTTTTACCTGCAGTCAAAAGCTGATGCTAAAACGTCACTTGAACCCAGCTTTCAGGTTGGTGGCCAACAACCGGTCTGCCAAACGTCAGCGTTGACTACAGAAGAGCCCCCTGCCATACAGCATCTGTTGATTCCCGCAGACCTGAAAAATCTTTATGCAACCAAGCTAATCATGTAAACCCTAGCATACCTAAAGCTTTTTTCAACCTACATCGCGTAGTCCAGCAAAACTGTGACAAGCACTTGCAGCGGGGACACTTTCGTGTATACAGGATTATGTCGGATGCAGTCTCAAGAAGTTACAACCTGACGGCACGAACAGAGGCATTTGATCAAATGCCAGTATGATCAGCTGTTGACCTATCTGCTGAAGGAATTCCTATTCTATTTTACAGGAAAGGCAAAGAAAGATAGGCAGTTGTATGACCGCAGCACATCTAATAGAACAACTGCAGTTAGTCAGGCATCCGGAAGGTGGCTGGTAGCCCACCGCTTTACCGCACTAACAATGGTAATTCAGATGACAAAATGCTGCAGACAGAGCAGCTCACAACGGGAATTGTCCTGGTTTGTTTCTGTTTCAGAGGTCAAGAGCACGCTGTCAATTCTCATTGATTCCACTCACATCATTCCGGGATCATTCGCCTTATTCCTGCAGGTCTGAAGAGCAGCACATCAAACCGTGTTGCGTGCCCGCTTATACAGTGACGCCAGCTCCGCCTGTCGGTACAGCACCATGCCGGTGCCGTCCGGCAGCGGTTCGGTCCGGTACACCTTCAGGCCCACATGGTCGTAGAGCCGATTGGCCGCCGCCTCTTCCGGCAGTGTGGAGGTATACAGCCGCAGTAGCCTGCGTCCGGTGGCCTGGGCCTCAATCACCATCTTCTGCAACAGCAGCATCTTGCCCCGCGAAACCGAGGAGCGCAGGGCCGGATCGTACGCGGTCCAGCCCCCCCAGACCGCTTCTTGGCGGTCACCCGGCGTGAAATAGATGCCGGTTACCCCTGCCAAATGGCCGTGGTAGAGGGCCACCCAGTAGCTGGGGTCGCTGATCCCCTTTTGGGCCAGGGCCGCTGTATGTCTGCCCGGTTCCACCGATTCTTCCAGTTCAAGCACCGGCACCTCGTCAGGTGTCAGGCTGAAGGTGGCGATGATCAGCGCCAGCGCCGGCTTGAGGGTTGCCGGTGACAACGGCACGATCCTGATCTGGGTCTTGGGGGCATGTCCCTCAAACAGCCGGTCTGCCTGAACCGGCGCCACGGTCAGCTCAACGCCCGGGATATCGGCCTCAAGACCGGTCTTGAGATGATGCACCGTGTCCATCATCTCCCCCACTGAACGGTCGGCATGGAACCCCAGCCTGATCTCCACAAAGGTCCGGCGACCGGCCCGGCGGGTTTTAACACCGTGGAAGCTCTCATAGCCGTCAAAACATTCGGCCAGGCGTTTCATGATCTGCAGTTGCAGCGTCTCCTCCAGAGCCTTGTCGGTCAGCACATCAAGGGAGCGGCGCAACATGGCAACAAATGAGCCGGCCGGGTAGAGCAAGGCTGTGAGGGCGCAGATCGGGTCGATATAGACGGACCAGGGGTACTGGCGCAGGGAGAGGGTCAACCCCAAGGAGATGATCACCCCGATGTTGATGAAGGTGTCGGCACGGTGGGCCTGCCAGGTGGCCTCCAGGATCGGTCCACCGGTCTCGGCTGCGATCCGTCTGTTACGAAACCAGAGCCAGCCGTTCAGAGCGGCGCCTGCCAGATGCACCAGCATCCCGACCAGGCCAAAACCGGACACCACCGCCTCCGGCCTGATGATCCGGCCGATGATAAAGCCGGTCATCACCACCATCCCCACCAACATCAGACCGGCCACCAGGACGCCACCTAGCACCTCGATCTTTTCCGGCCCGTATTCATACGCCTCGGTACGCCCCTGCCGGATCCGCCGCAGGATCAGCAGTGAAATCAGCGAACCGGTGATCCACTTGGCATAATCAAAAAAATCGGTCAGAAGCAGCAGGGAGTTTGCCAGCACAGCCACTGCCAGCACCGGCACAAACAGGCCTACATCCAGCAGCAGATTGAGGCGAACCGCCTTTTCCTGCTGCAGGGCTACCTGCTGTTCCTGGGTGAGGCTGTCTAAAGACTGGTGGCTCATTCCGGATCTCCAGTTGTCACTTACTATGATTTCTGCGGCGGAAACGGATTACCTCCGTCAATCTGGCCATGCTCGAAAAACAGCCGGCAACAGTCGCAGAAGAACAGCACCGGCGCGCCGTCGTAGGCGGTGGTGATCGTGCGGGTAGCACGGTTGAACAGGCCTAACAGCACCCCCAGGGCCATAACCGGCATGAGCACGATCACAAAAACAGTACCAGCCGTTCGATTGTACATATCCTCAAGCAGGGAGCGCATCTGATCCGTCAAACAGACAAAGGATACCCAGCCGAAGAGTGCGTACGCAAAGAAGAAAAGTGGAATCCAAGCATCTTCTTCACAGATCTGAAATGCCGCATCCCTCGGGCAATAATCAAGCAGATGTCTCACTTCCGTGATCATATAGGCGCTGTTGGGTATAAAAAGCAGCCATATCAGAAAAACAAACACACCTGACAGCTTGTACTGAAAGCCTTGAAAACGGGTCCTCTGCCAGATCCGGCGTAACAACACAGCCATGAGCCACGGCACCAATACCAGTGCCATATTCCATAAGATCATAACAATCTCATAGTGGTTAATCTTCAGATTAAAAAACCAGTTTCCCCTTTGAATAAAACCGTCGACGTTGGATTCCGCCGTATTGATATATTGTTGATTCATGGTGTAACCCGTGGCGATGCTGTCCTCTTAATCTCAAAATCGATGTGCCGGCTGCCACACACAGGTGAACATAGAAGCATCCCCCTTGTTGATGGCGACTACTACCCCTTCCGCTGCCGCATGGCGATATCAGCCCAGACTGCCAACAGCAGGATCAACCCTTTTATAACGTACTGCCAGGTGATATCCAGGTTCATCAGGCTCATGCCGTTATCCAGGCTGGACATGATCAACGCCCCGATCACCGCGCCGGTGATCTTCCCTTCTCCCCCCAACAGGCTGGTGCCGCCGATCACGGCCGCGGCAATGGCGTCCAGCTCCATGTTAACCCCGGCTGAGGTGGTGGCGGCGTTCAGCCGGGCGGTCATGACGATGCCGGCCAGCGCCGTCAGGCTGCCGAAGAGTATGTACAGCGCCATGATATTCTTTTGGATGCTGATGCCGGAGAGCAGTGCAGCGTCCGCATTGCCGCCGATAGCGTAGAGCCGCCTGCCAAACACGGTTCGCTCTGCCAGAAAATGGAACAGAAGCACCACCGCCATCAGGATCAGCACGGCGTAGGAGATCCCTTCGTTAAAGACCATGATGGCAAAGGCGCCTCCCACTGCCAGGGCACTACCGCCGCTCTGCAGCAGCTCCACCCAGAGCGGTGACGCGGTACCTCCGCCTGAAGCCTGTTCGATGCGTTTTCTGACCCGGTACCAGACAAACAGGGCCAGGCAGACCAGGGCGAACAGGGCGCTGGTATCACTGAAGCCGCCCTGTGCGGTCAGAACATCGGGCAGGTAGCCGGAACCGATCGCCTTGAAGCTCTCCTGCATCGGGCTTACCGTAGCGCCGCCGGTCACCCCCAGGATAGCGCCGCGGAAGGCCAGCATACTGGCCAGGGTGACGATAAAGGCCGGCACCTTTTTAAAGGCCACCCAGAAGCCGTGCCAGGCCCCGATGACCATGCCGGTTAAAAGCACCGCGATGATGACGGCCGGGGTGCCCAAACCGTACTTGACCTGCAGCACCGCCCCTACCGCGCCGCAAAAACCGGCCACCGACCCCACCGACAGATCAATATTGCCGGTAACGATGATCAGCACCATGCCACAGGCCACAATGGCCACGGTCACGGTCTGCAGGAACAGGTTGGAGAGATTGCGGGGGGAGAAAAACAGACCGTCGGTTGTTGCGGCAAAGATAGCCCAGATCAGGACCAGGGCCGCCAGCATAGTGTACTGACGGATGTTGGCGCGGAACAGTGCTTTTACTGTGGTAGTATCTGCGGGCATGGAATTCTCCCTAAGCTGGACAAATAGAAACAAGAAAACAAAGAGAATAGAACGCGGATCAAAAAAAATCCGCACTGATCCGTTCAATCCGCGTCATCCGCGTGCTATTAACGTTTACGTTGTTCCGGTGGCCAGCAGCATAATCTTTTCTTGTGTAGCCTCGGCAATCGGCAGCTCACCGGTGATCCGCCCCTCATGCATCACCGCAATCCGGTCGCAGATTCCCAAAAGCTCCGGCAGCTCCGACGAGATCACCAGCATCGCAATGCCATCACCAACCATTTGGTTGATAAGAGCATATATCTCGGCCTTTGCCCCTACGTCGATCCCCCGGGTCGGCTCATCCAGGATCAGCACCTTGGGGTTGCTCATCAGCCACTTGGCAAGCACTACTTTCTGTTGGTTGCCTCCGCTTAAACTCCCCACAGGCTGCTCCAGCGAGGCGCAGCGCACCCCCAGTTGTTTCCGATAGTCCTCGGCTGCGGCCTGTTCCTGCTGCCCGTTAAGCACCCCATTGTGTGAAACCTGTCCAAGGTTCGGCAGGGTGATGTTGCTGCGGATGCTCTGGTTAAGCACCAGACCGTACCGCTTGCGGTCTTCGGAAGCCAGGCTGATGCCGGCCTCTATCACCGCCTCCGGGGTACGGGCCGTAAGCTCCCGGCCATTTAGGACCAAACTGCCGCCGCTGACCCGGCCCCAGGCGCCGAACAGGCTCATCACCAGTTCAGTCCTGCCGGCCCCCACCAGACCGGCCAGCCCCAGGATCTCACCACGGCGCAGGGTGAGGGAGATGTTCTGTAAGCTGCAACTGGAATCAGAGGATGAGACGGACCAGTTTTGAAGTGTAAGCACCGCTTCCCCTGCGCTCCGCTCTACGCGGGGATAGATCCGGGACAGCTCACGTCCCACCATCAAGGTCACCAGGGCTGCCTCGTCCAACTCCGTTGTCTCCACGGTGGCAATTGAGCGGCCGTCCCGCAACACCGTGACCCGGTCGGCGATCGCAAGCACCTCCCGCAGCCGATGGGAGATATAAATGCAGGTTACCCCTTGTGCCTTCAGCTCCCCAAGCAGCGCCAGCAGGATATTTGCTTCATCATCGGACAGCGCCGCAGTCGGCTCATCCAGAATCAGGATCCGGGCCTGTTTGCTCAACGCCTTGGCAATGGCCACCTGCTGCTGCTGCCCCACCCCCAGGTTGCGTACCGGGGTGTCAGGCGCCACATCAAGCCCCACCAACTTCAGCAGCCGCGTCGCCTCAGCCAGGGACTGCTCCCGGTCGATCACACCGGCTGCAGCAATCTCCTGCCCTAGCAGGATGTTTTCACTTACTGAAAGCTGGTTCACCAGGGCCAGTTCCTGATGAATAATGGCGATACCTGCCTTCTCACTGGCCTTGATCCCCGTGAAATGACAGGCGGCACCTTCAACCAGCAGCTCTCCCCCATAGCTAGCGTGGGGGTACACACCGCTGACGATCTTCATCAGGGTGGACTTTCCGGCCCCATTCTCCCCCACCAGGGCATGGATCTCCCCCCGGTTGACCGCAAAAGAGACGCCGTCCAGGGCCGTTACCCCGGAAAAAGATTTGGTGATACGGTGCATCGCAAGGATCGGTTCATTCATAGCGATCCGCTCCTATTTCCCCGTTCCCATAACATCCGCCTGTTTCAGGTAACCGCTCCCGATCAGCACTGTTTTCAGGTTGCTGCGATCCACCACCACCGGGGTCAAAAACCGGGCCGGAACCTGATGGCTGCCGTTATGAACCGTTGCCGTGGCGCCGGGATCAATCCCGTCGGCCAGTTTTTTGGCAGCGATAACCGTCTCGGCAGCCAGCCTGCGGGCATCCTTGAAGACCGTCATGCTCTGGGTCCCCTCCATAATCCGGCGGGCGGCCGAGACTTCCGCATCCTGACCGGTAACCGGCACCTTGCCGTCCAGCTTCTGGGCAGCCAGGGCAGCAATGGCGCCGCCGGCGGTGCCGTCGTTAGGGGCCAGCACCGCATCGATCCTGTTTTTACTGGAGGTCAGGGCGTTTTCCATCAGCTTCATCGCCTCCGACGGCAGCCAGTCTTTAACCGCCTGCTCCATGACGATGGTGATCTCACCCTTGACGGCAAGCGGCTTGATCTGCCGCATTGCCCCGGCCTTGAACTGGGCCGCGTTGTTATCGGTGGGGGCGCCGGACAGCACCACGTAGTTACCTTTGGGAGCCAGGCGGGTCAGGTACTGCCCCTGCAGCTCTCCCACCTTCTCGTTGTCGTAGGAGATGTAGAGGTCAACCGGGGCATTTCTGATCAGCCGGTCGTAGGAGATGACCTTGATTCCTACCCGGTGGGCCTTGTCCACAATCACCGAGGCCGCTGCCGCATCGTGGGGGGCCACCACCAGCAGGTTCACCTTTTGGGCGATCAGGTTCTCGCACTGGGCCAGTTGCCGGGTCGCATCGTTGTCAGATATCTGCAGCTTGATGCTATAGCCGTACCGCGCCGCCTCCTCCTTCAGGTAGCGCACCCCGCGGATCCACCCTTCCTCCCGTTGGGTGGGGATGGAGACGCCGATCACAAACTGCTTCGACGGCTGTGGGCTGCAAGCGCAGACAAATGCAAGCAGGCAGCAGAGGAAAACAAGGATGTGTCTGCGGAAAAAACGCATCGTCATGGCTTGTGACCACCTTCTGCAGAGATCAACCGTCTGTTACATGGCAAGAATGACAGATAATTCCGGAACAAACAGGCCCCCTCATTTTCAGCTACAAGAAAGCTTGGGCATCAAAAAATTGACAACAGTCCGCACAAACGCCTCTGGTTGCTCAGTTTGCACTGAATGTGCCGCACCCTTGACAACTTCCAGCACGGCATTTGGCAACTGCTGGACCAACGACGTCGAACTTTCCAGAGGCATCAACAGATCATGTTCCCCCGCCTGCACACAGGTTGGCGCCACAATCTGCTCCAGCCACGAAGTTGCATCAAACCGGGCAATGGCCTCAACCTGTTTTCGCAACCCCTGCGGAGACTGGGGCCAGGGATAGCCAAGCAGGTATTCTAATGATCCTTCCAGCAAGGCCTTCTCCTCAAAAAAACGCTCGGTAAAGATCCAGTACAGAACCGTCCGAAACCAGGCAGCACGGTTGGAACCCGTCTCATACCAGTCAGCCCAGTCATGAAATAACAGATTGTTACGAGCTGAGTTTTTGGCCGCGGTAGCAACCAGCATCAGACGGTCAACCAGATCGGGATGCAGCCGTGCCAGCTCCAACGCAATCATGCCACCCATAGAATGCCCTGCAACAGCAACCCGTTGATACCCTAGATGACGGATCAAAGCCGCACAATCATCAGCCATCAGACTGATACTGATCTCGCACTCCTGGGTTGAACGCCCTACCCCACGGTTATCCAGCAGGATGACGGCAAACTGTTTCGCAAGCCCCTCAAGTACCGGCAGCCAGCTCTGGGAATCAGAGGCCAGGCCAGCGATCAGCAATAGCGGCGGACCACTGCCATGCTGTTCGTAATACAACGGTATCCCCTTATGATTCAAAAAAGGCATGCGGATCACTCCTGAGCAAAAACGTGGGGTTACTTCAGCGCACGGCTGGCAAGAATCTTCTGTACCTCATAGACATTCAGTTCACTGGTGAACCGTTTCTCAAGCGGGGTTGTCTCATTGCCTATCCAGAGTTTCAGTTCTGCGTTCAGATCAAAACTGCCGCCAGTCTGCACACTGAATTTTTTTATACTGGTGTAGGGGATTGAAAAATATTCGATCTGCCTGCCGGAAACCCCCTGCACCTCAATAACGATCAAGCGCTTATTGGTAAATAGAAGTGTGTCGCGGGCAACAACAAATCCGGCCTCGATAATCTCGCCATCGATCAGGAGCTGACCATACTCGGCATGGAATTTTCTGATTTCTGCAGATGCGCTGTTTTTTGATTCTCCTGAAAAAAGTCCCATAGAATACTCCAGAATTGATACTTTTAAATTGGCAAACCGTACACGTTCAGGTTCGCAACTTACTGTTACCAGCCTAACACAGCAATGTACTTCGTCAACCCAATGACGTGTACACAGATCCGGGGGACGGGCTCCCCCTGCGTCTTTAACACTGCACCGTCGGTGCGAAATGTGATTGTAGGGGATACTTTCCCTGAATTGTTATATAGTGCGACAAGTGCCAACCCAAGGTACCGTCAATGAACTACGAAAACAGACTGTTCAATAACAATACCCTCCAGGAGAAGATACGGAGCCACCGCCCGCTGTCCTACATGCTGCCAACAAAGATGACGACCAGACGTTCATCAACTTCATCTCCTGCTGCGTGCGGGAGAGCCAGAAAAACTACCTGCTATTGCTGGAAACCTTGACCAGAGCGAGTAACCTATGACCTCTTCATGTACCACGACATGTGCTGACAAACTCCATCTGATTTACTTCTCTCCCACCAGCACCACCCGCAGGATCGTTGAGCAGATAGCTGCCGGGCTCAAAACCGATGCTGTTGAAACCTGTGACCTCACGCACCGGCCTGATGGTATCAGCGCCTGCCTGAGAGATGGGCTTGCCATCATCGGCGTGCCGGTCTATGCCGGCCGGGTGCCGGAGGCTTGCCTGCAGCGGCTGCAGGGTCTTTCTGCTGTCAATGTCCCCGCCATCATCGTGGTGCTGTACGGCAACCGGGAGTTCGAGGACGCGCTGATTGAGCTGCGGGATCTGGTTACACAAAAGGGATTTAAGGTAATTGCCGCCGGGGCCTTTATCGGTGAGCACTCCTACTCGACAGCACAACAGCCGATCGCTGCAAACCGGCCCGACCAGGCTGATCTGCAGCAGGCGTTTGCCTTTGGCGAAGCGATCGCGCAGCGGCTGCGCGACGGCAACGCCGTACTGCCCGCCATACCTGGCAATCTGCCTTACAAGGAACGGCTGCCGCTGGGAGGCATCGCGCCGGAAACCGATCCCCAGCTCTGCACCCTGTGCGGTGCCTGCGCCAGGGCCTGCCCCACCGCGGTGATTACCGTGCAGCAGACCGTTACCACCGATGCCGCACGCTGCATCCTCTGCTGTGCCTGCACCCGTAGTTGCCCAACCCAGGCCCGCTTCGTCAACCATCCGATGGTGACGGCCCGGCGTGAGATGCTGGTGCAGAACTACAGTACCCGCAAGCAACCATCACTATTTCTCTGAGGGGATCATGGCCAAAGGATACCAGGCAAACAAGGAACGCCAGCAAGAGCTGCAGAGCTTCGGCAAGACCGTTGGCAAACGGGCCGGCTTCAAGTGTGAGTGGTGCGCGTCCAAGGACGACCTGCGCCTGTGGGACTACCAGCCGGAACTGACACCCGACATGGATTCGCTGGCTCTGCTGTGCCAGAACTGCCGAGAACTGGCCGAGGGCCGCAAGGCCGAGCTGAACGAACTACGCTCGATCCGTAATGCCCTCTGGAGTAACGTACCGGCCGTGGCTGAAGGTGCTGCGCGGGTGCTGGCCCAATGCAAGGAGGCCTGGGCACGCGAGGCGATCGAAGAGAGCCTTCTTGATGACGCAGTCAAGATGACTATCCTGAGGCAGTTCAGCTAGTTGCTAATTATCAGCTCCAGACTAAGGGCGTATTGAGCCCACACAAACGTCTTTATTGCGGGCGAATATACGAACCGGAACAGAATCCAGACTGCAACCTCCGGCGTGCTGATTTGGCAAAAAGGTCACTCATCGGGTAGGAGGCGGGATTACTCCCGTCATCCTCCCCCACCACCGTGCGTACGGCTCCGTACACGGCGGTTCATGTTGATTACCCACGTCCGGACATGCGGTGTATGCAGACTGTTGCCGCATCAATTCACAAACTCCTCAAGCACCTTGCAACGTGATTTCCGCTTCAGCTTAAGTAGCGCTTTGGCTTCAATCTGTCTGAGCCGCTCCCGGGTCACCCCCAGTTCCTCACCGGGTTTGTGACTGGGTTGCCGTTTTGAGATTCCTGTTACCGGCCAGCAACTGCAATGCCGTCTTGAGCATTTGTTCCTGCAGATCGGCAGGCAGGATACGGCTGATAGGCGGATCATATAGGGGAAGTTTTTGCTTTGCATCATACAAACAGCATACTGGAACAAAACGCAGAAAAAGGCAAACCATGGACGCTCTTTGGGGAGGGTCGCCTGTTAATCTGAACTTGAAAATGGAAAAAACTGACAACGATCAAGGAGGTCACCATGAGCGTACTTGAGCTGATTCAACACAACAGCAGCCAGCTTGAGATGTTTTCAGAGCCGTTAAGGGTCATCGGCATCGACCTGGGCACCACCAACTCAACCGTGGCTGAAATCACCTTTGATCCGGCGGGGGGAGATGCGAGCGATATCCGCTGCATCGCGGTTGAACAGCCCACTACCAGTCAGCCGGTGATCCAGCCGGTTTGTCAGGAAACCATTGCGCTTCTGACCAGTCAGGGGCCGGTTGAATTGATACCCAGGGGTGAAGAACTGGATTCGGATGGCTACAGCAAGACGGTCCTGCTTTCCATGCCGGAAGACTCTGATGACGAGCCGGTGACGGTACGGGTTGAAGTGGTGGCACAGGAAGAATCCGGCCAGCGGATCCTGCTTGCCGAACGCTGGGAGCTGGATGCACCGGTGCGGGCCGGTGAGACCGTGCGCCTTGAGTGCAGCTATGATCGCAACCAGTTGCTCAACCTGCACCTGATCCGCAAGGGAGAAACTGCCGGTGAAGTCCATTTCCGCAAGGAACATCCCCTGACCCATATCATCAACCCGCAACAAACAAAGCTGCGTATCGAGGAGACGGAAGAACGCCTAAGAACCCACCTGCTGCAACCGGAAGCCCGTAAACGCACCATTATGGGGCTGGCTGAGGACTGTGCCGAACTGCGCCAGTATGAAAAGGCCATATCCTGTCTTTCTAACCTGATGCGTGAGCGCAATGAACAGGATGCCGGCATGCTGAACAAGATGGCTATCTACTACGGGCATATGAATGACGTTGAGCGTGAAGAAAAGCTGTACTGCCAGGCAAGTGCAGCCGACCCTGCCTGGTGCGCACCCTGGTTCAATTTGGCGCTGCTGATGAGGAACCAGCGGCGGTACAAAGAGGCCCAGGATGCCATTGATATGGCCATCCGCCTGGATGAGGATGACGGTTCTGCCTACATCCTGAAGGCCCTGATCCTGGAAAAGACCGGGGAAGAGAAAACATGCAAAGCTGCCCTTGAAACCGGTTGGGAAAACTTCGGGCCCCTGGATATGCTGGAGGATTGGGAGCTGTACTGGTACCAGCGGGCAGCGGAGATGAGGAAAGATACAGATGCGGTGGCAGAAGCCAGACAGGAACGGCAATCACGGCAGGTAGCGGAAACCTGTCAGTCAGATGACCACTATGGCGTGTTGCCGGATCTGCTGGCGGCATGAAAATCCGCCGTTAAATAACAGTTGCATTTTACAGTAAAGGTGTACTATAAAAAGCTCATGGAGGAACGGTATGGAAAAATACACCTTCAATGAGCTTTGCTCACTGGTTGAACTGCCGGTCAGGACGGTACGGTTTTACATCCAGAAAGGGCTGGTCAGTCCGCCGGAGGGTTCCCGCAAGGGGGCTTATTACACAAAGAAACACCTGGATGAGCTTTTAGCCATCCGCAAATGGCAGCGGGCCGGGCTATCGCTGGAACGGATCAGGGAGCTTCTGTTTGAGGGCACCGTTGTACCGGGAGAATTGCCCCCGCCACGGGGACGCAGGCCGGGTGATGTGGAGGTCTGGAGCAAACTGTTTGTGAAGGAAGGGTTGGAAATACATCTGGAACCGAAGATGGCCGGCATGTCGCCGGAACAGGTCAGGGAATTTTGTCGCAGGGTCATGGCGCTGGCGGATGAATTGAGCGGAGATACCAATGAAAACTGAACAATACACTGAACTGAAGGGAATCGGGAAGCAACAGCCGCTGTTTGAAGGGGTACAGGTACAGGCGGAACTGCGGGAGACCCTGTCGGTCACCACCATTACCCAGTCTTACCACAACCCCGGAACAAAGAATATCGAAGCGGTCTACACCTTTCCGCTGCCGCTGGATGCCGTTTTTCTGGATATGACCGTCACCCTGGGGGATACAACTCTCAAAGGGATCGTACTCCCTAAAAAAGAGGCGGAAGAGCAGTACGAGGAAGCCATTGTGGAAGGCGATGCGCCGGTGATGCTGCAGAACCCCCAGCCGGGTCTCTACACCATGAACGTCGGCAACCTGCTGCCAGGTGAGAAGGCCACCATCATTATCCGCTACGGCCTGTTCATGCTGTGGCAGGGCCAGAGTCTCCGTTATCACCTGCCCACCACCATCGCCCCGCGCTTCGGATCTGCCGAAGGTGGAGGAATGGCCGGGCACCAGACGCCGGAAACTTCCCTCATGGCGGAGAACCTGTTCAGCTTCCAACTGAAGGTGAGCGGCGCACTGAGCAGGATGGCGATTGCATCACCCAGCCACGGCATAACGGTTTCGCGGAACGACCAGAAAGAGCAAAGCACCGTCACCCTCACCAAAGCGGCAGACGCTATGGATCGCGACCTGATCATCACCATCGCCAGAGACGAACAGCAAGCAGCATCTGCCGCACTGGTGCGGGATGGCGACCAGTTTCTGCTCTGGGCGCATTTCCAGCCCTGTTTCGGACTGGCGGATGACACCTCACCCCGCAGTATCAAAATTGTGGTGGATTGCTCAGGCTCAATGGCGGGGGACTCCATCACCCAGGCGCGGGAGGCGCTGCTGCGGGTGCTGGACGAGCTGCGACCCCAGGACTGGTTCAACATCGTCGCCTTTGGTAATAACGCCACACCGCTCTTTAACGCCCAGGTCAAGGCAACAGCGGAATCCCTGGCCTTTGCCCGGGGATTCCTGAAAAAACTGGATGCCGATATGGGGGGCACCGAGATAGGCCCGGCCCTTGAACTGGCGGTCAGGCTCAAGTGTCCGGAACGTATCAGGCATGACGTTCTGCTGATTACCGATGGTGAAATCTGGGAATGGGAGCGGGTCGTAAAAAAAGCACAGTTGTCCGGGCACCGTTTCTTCACCGTTGGTGTGGGCAGCGCGGTCTCCGAGGCTTTTGTCCGCTCCCTGGCGGACAAGACCTGCGGGGCATGTGAACTGGTCTCCCCCAACGAAGCGATGGTCGAGCGGATTCACCGGCAGTTCAGGCGGCTTGCCACGCCCTGTTCCAGTGGACTGAGCCTGCATTGGCCTTCTGAACCGCTACGGCAATTTCCGGAACAGTTAAGCAGTGTATTTGACGGCGATACCCGCAACTGCTTCGCCTGGTTTGCTGCGCCGCCAGCGGGTGAGGCACAACTGAAGTTCGTGCTGCCGGATGGCAGCCAGCGGCTGCTGTCTGCCAAAGCAGCAGAAGCAGATGGAGATGAGCTGCAGGACGATGCTATCCCCCGGATGGCGGCAGCACTGGTGTTGCGTGAGACCGATGATAAAACAACAGGACAGGCGCTGGCGGTCAAGTACCGGCTGGTCAGCCAGTGGACTAATTATCTGGCAGTAGTGTTGCGTGATGATGAAGGCAAGGCCGATAGCCTGCCGGAACTGCATAAAGTACAGCAGATGCTGGCAGCCGGGTGGGGAGGCATGGGAACAGTGCCGCATTCGGCATCACAGTCTGGAACAGCGATGAGTGTACCCTGCTTCATGAGGAATCGCACCCCGATAGCGGCAGCGCCCGCTAAACAAGCTAAGTGTTGCGGTCATATTGTAACTGAGCCGTCGACCACATACTACCAGTCAGGTAAGAGCACTTCAGTCTGGATTTGGGACATTGTTGAAGCAGAAGAAATGGAGCGGTTCGTTGAATTACTGGACGAGGTCTTAAGCTCAGGACTAATACCAGGCAGCATTAACCTGCCTCTATTGCCAATAAAAATATCAGAATCACTAGCTATACTTGTAAATGCAGGCAACAGTGAACAGACAGTAGTGGCGATCTTCCTGCATCTCCTGGCTGAGTCGTCAACCGGCGAAGAGTTCTCACGACAGGCACGGCGGGTCATAACCAAGCTGTACAAATCATTACAAGTTGACGCAAAAACAGTGAAGGCAATAGAGAAGAGATTCAAGGTGGAGTAACCATAACTTTGAATATAACCGGCAGGCTGTTGTGAAGGTGTCCATAAAACATTCATAACCCGGAGCGATTCTTTGTGAATCATCGGGAACCACCTTCCTTATTTTGCCTGCCGGTTTCAGATAGATAGTTTGCCGGATGGAGAGCAGGTGTACATACGCTTCGGTTCATTCCGAATGGTCGCAAGACGTCGTGTTCATAACACGAAAAAGGCCCTGCTCAATTTTACCGGCATTCAATGGAAACAAGTGGTCGGCTGTACGAAAGGTCTACATATCCGCCCTCGCGCCACGGCACAAAACTGGCGCCAAGATGCACCTTTCAGATTTTTCCGACCATTGTAATGACAGCACAGCGCCGGATGGAGGACAGGTTTACATCTGCCCCTGATCATATTCAGGGTTAGTCCGCAAGGACACCAGTCTTGGGAACTGGAGTTTCACCTACCCGATTTTACCGGCACCTTTTAAACACCATGATCGTCTGTAGTCAGGGGTTTCATAAGCAATTCAGCAGAGGACTGAAAACCCTCGTTTAGCTAACTCACCCTGGCGCTTTTGACGATCAGTTTCCCGCAAAAAATGTTCTGCGGGCTTCTTGAAGGAGGTTTTACCATGCAGATCAACAAAATGAAAAAACAGTCCACCACGGTCATGGCAGTTAACAGGGAATGCGGCCTGGTGGTGCAGGACAATCTGACCCGCAGGCTGCTGCTGTCGGCTCTGGCGCTCAATACCAGCCGTTCCCGCTCATTCTATCATACCGATGATGAGGCGTTTCAGGAGTTCCTCGGCCATACCCGTGAGGGTCTGGAGAAGGACCGGCTCTTCACCATCGCCTCGGCGGTCTATCTTGCCCGCAAGGGACGTCGGCTGGCTCCGGTGATCACCCTCACCGAGGCAGTCATGGCAGGAGACACAAACGAGGAACAGCGGGGACTGCTCAAGCAGGCGCTCCAGCCGGTGTTCGGCGACCGCCCCGACAAGATCCTCACCTCCCTTGCCCACTTTCAGCATGAGCAGGGAAAATCGTTCAAGGGACTGCCGCCCTACTACAAACGGCAACTGGGCAGAATCCTTGCCGGGTTCAAGCCGCTCACCCTGAAGAAGTTCCGGGCCGAACGGAGGGCCGTCTCTCTGGCAGACGCCATCAAGGCGTTGCGTCCCAAACCGGCTACCCCTGAGATGGGCGCGTTCTACCGTGCCATCATCGAACGGCGCAGGGAAGCAAAGCTTGAAGCCACCGAGCATGTTACCGCCACCCTCTCCTCAACGGAACTGACCCGCGAGAAGAAGGAGCAGATTATCCGGGACACGCTGGAAACCATGCCGCTCAAGGCGCTGATCACCAACATCCGCCAGTATGCCGGAATGGACAGTGACGTTCAGAAGCGGCTGGCCAGGCGGTTCAACTCTTTGCTGGCCAGCTTTGACGATGAAAAAGTGCAGAAAATATTCAACATCTGCGACCTGTTCATCCCGAAAGAAGCCCTGGTGACGGAGGAGATGGCCACAACGGTGAACGCTATCCTGAACAGGGCGGTGGAGAAGTACAGCTATGCCTTTGATCCGGACAAGCGCTACACCGTGCTGCAGGATCTGTCCGGCTCCATGTACGGCGGCGGCCGGTTCAGTATTGCCAACCCCCGTATAGCTGATTCGGCCAGGATGCTGGCGGTTCTCTACTCCCTGGTGCCGGTGGAGAACATTCAGGTGGTCTGTTTTGACACGAAGCACGTTGACTCGACCGCTGACTTTGCCTCCATCGCCAAAAAGTGCCAGGGGCAGCCACTGGAACTGTTTGACCGCTTCTACCGCCTGATGTCCGGCCCGTTGCGGGAAGGCTTCTGCGGTGGCACCTCCATTGTGGATACCTACGTCCAGAACATCAGTGGCAAAGAAGATGTCGTCATCCTCAACACCGACGAAGTTACCTGGGCTGACAACAGTCCAGTGGAGGCGATACAGCAGCATATCCGGCGGTTGAACGCTTTAACTGATACGGTCATCCTGAACGTGGCCTATACCGACGGCAAGGTGATTGCGGACAAAAAGGTAATTCGCATCGCTGGTCTGGATCGTTTCAGCTTTGAGATGATGGGAATATTTCAGGGGGACATCGGAAAGATCAGACAGCAGATCATCAGGTCCTTCACTGGCTGATGCAGTTAAGAACAACCGGCGGACTGGTGAAGAGGTTTACATATGCAATCGTTCTGCCTTCGGGCAGCGGTCTTGAAAACCGTCAGATTTACCTCTTCCGTTTTATCCGTCGGACTGACAGCAGAAAACCGGCAGGCTGTAAGGGATGGTGTACATTTGCTTCCAATCGACTGTAAATCGACCACCACCATCCCGATTTCGCCTGCCGTTATTATTTTTTTCGATAGTCAGCCTACCCTGGACGCTATTTGTCCAGGGTAGGCTGTTTTGAGCTTCTGCTGTGTCCGGTTTTGTCATTCTGCGTCTCTGGCTTATGTATGGAGAGAAGTAGCAACTCACCATACGGAGGCAGAACAACCATGAGCGGATTTGAACGAATCTACACCCGATGTGACGTCTGTGGCCGCGCTATCCACTACGGCAATGCCGTGCTGGAGATAGAGCGCAACGTGGAGCAGCATGATTATGAGGAAGAAACCGGCCTGCACACCGTTACCGTGATTGACGCCGAGCCGCTGGCAACCCTGTGCGCCCGTTGCGGCAACAGTCTGGGAGACCGGAAAGAGCTTTGGAAGCATCTGAGCAGGATACTTGAACTACCGGCCCCGCTCACCGCCGCCGATGTTGCTCAGCAGACCGAAACTGGTCTGCCGGAAACCTGCGGAAGTTGCGGCATGGAGCTGGCCGTTGGCCGGGCACGGGTGTCGCTGGTGCGGATGATCGGTCAGATGGACTGGAGTGAAGCGCGTCAGGATGGCGAACTGTATGTGATTGACGGCGAGGACATCCTCTCCTTCTGTCCCGATTGCGGCAACAGGATGAGCAGCCTCCGTCTGCACCAGGCGCTGCATGAACTGCTGGACGACCTGGCGGTGCCGGAGCGGATGGAAGCGGAAATGGCCAAAACGTCTGAACAGAAGAAAGAGGATCGACACCATGCGCCGTTTGCAGGCTGAACAGATTGTGGGCTGGACGCTGGTGGCGGCTCTGTGCGGGATGCTGCTGATACTTGGCAGCCGAAAATCTGCCCCGCCTCCGTCGCAAAAACAACCTGCACCCCAGGCAGTCAGCCAGGCTGCTATGCCGGTGTCTGGCGGCAGGCTGGAGCAGGAACAGACATTTGGGGCATACACCGTCAGGGTGTACCGCGATGAGGCCGAAAACAGCAGTACGCTGCTGATCTATCAGGAGGAAAAGCTGGTGCACCGTGATCAGAATGTACGCTTTCAACTGGGACATTGGGAAGGGGCAGAACAGTACGATCATCTCATACCGATCGGCAGCGATATTACCGGCAGGGGGATTCCCAACCTTGTGGTTGGTACCTATTCAGGTGGCGCCCACTGCTGCGCCGGTTTCAGCGTCTTTGAAATCGGCACGGTTTTCCGGGAGGTGGGCTTTCTGAACAGTATGCATGACTTTTCGAGCCATTTTGAAAAACGGGCAGGTGAAAAAGGGCTGCTGTTTATCAGCTCCGACTTTCCCTTTGCCTACTGGAAAACCAGCTTCAATCAGTCACCGGTCCAGAACGTTATCTTTCGTTTCTGCAAGGGAAGATACCGCCTGGCCGACGACCTGATGCGTAAGCCCCCGCCAACAAGAGAGACACTACGGCAGATGGCACAGAAAATCAGCGCCCCGAGCGCCGACTGGACTGAAAACCCGCCCCCTGTGCTGTGGGAGGCCATGCTGGATCTGATCTACACCGGCAACGCACAATCAGCCTGGAAGCTGCTGGATATGACCTGGCCCAAAGGACTGGCCGGTAAAAAGCAGTTTTTGAAGGAATTTAAGGAGCGGCTTGCCTCTGGTCAATACTGGGATCAGGTGAAGCTGATGAACGAGGGGAAGCCGGTCTGCCGTTGAATGGGGGTAGTAACATGGATTATCTGACTAAAGCTCAACTGTCTCGTGTGCTGGTATTTGCAGCTCTGGCGCTGCTCCTGGCCACGCCAGGACATGCCGCCAAGTCATGCGACTACGTTGTGTACCAGCGGCTGCCGCTCACTGCCGCACAGCATGGCATACATGGCGCCCTGCTGCTGATGCGGGACAGGAAGGTCAAAACCATCGAACGGGCCGGACTGGATGATGTGACGGAAACAGCCTGTAATGCGCGTCTCCATCTGGTGGATGCCAACAACCGGCGCATAGCAGCGGATATTCAGGATCGCCCCATTGCGCGCCTTGATACGGTGGAACTGATTGCCGGAAAACCGGCCAGCTTCAAGCTGACTGTGGATTACAGCATTGGCATGGGATCATACGCCGGTCCAATGTCCGCGTTTTTCGATGTTGCTTCAGGAAAGATCCGCTGGGTCCAGGCAAAGAAAGCTGCTTCCCGCACAAAAGAGCGGCTGGTTGTGATGAACAGCCTTAAAACCGAATGGAAGCTGGTGCCCCACGGAGCCAGCAAGGATATCCTGGAGATGCGTTGCAGGCCGGTGTACCGCAAAAAATCCGATGCCCCTTCGTTCGAGCTGACCTACATCCGCTATCGCTTCAATGGCAAGGAGTGGATTACGCACAGCAGGTCGGAAGAGGGGTTCTGGGAAAGTGAAGAAGGGACGTTCCCGGATGAAGCGCGGTTTCCCCCTGCGGGGGTAAAAAACATCATTCTGCGTTGATGGCTTTATCTATCCAGAACAGATTTCCAAAGGAGAGTAAACCATCTCTGATATGACCGAGAAAGAACAATATGCCCGCAAGGCAGCACTGCTTGAACGGGCACTGGCAGCGGCGGATGCGATGGACAGGGAGCAGGCCATGCAGAACGGCACTGCGGAAGCCCCGGTAAAGATCATTGATATCGGCGCAGAAGGGGGCAGTATGACTCTTTTCGGCTGGAAGGATGAGCAGGGGGAATGGCACTTCCTGCAAGAGAGCAACGAATGCGCCTTGATTGGTATGCTGGAGGAGGATGGCGAGGATTGGGGCGGCGCAACAGGCATTGCCAGATCAGATTCTTTTACCGGCTGGGATAAGGCGCTGACACTGCTGTACCGCTGGCCCTGGCCGATGTTATACCCCCGGTATGTGCATCCTGATTTTGCTGTGCCGGTGATGCAGGAAATACAGCGGGCGGTGAAGGAAGAAGAGTATGGCGGTGGTATTGATGTAGAACACTGGGAGCGTGTCTGCGCGGGAAAATCGGACTTCTGACCGGAAAAGCTGACTCACGCAACGTCACGACGACGCAACGGCTCAGGTATTCAGCAACTGTTGTGCAGCAAACGCAGGGGCGATCCCTTACGGTCGCCCGACTGGTGGACAGGAGAAGAATCATGTCTGGCACCATACTATCTGTCGCAATCATGGCTCTTGTGCTGTATGCGCATCCGGTGAGCGCTGATGACACCAACAGGCTGGCAGCACACCTGAAACGCCAGTTCCCGCAAGTCACCTGGAAAGCCGCCAGCAGGTTGCAGGTGGACATCAACTGTGACGGCATTCCAGACCATGTCATGCTGGGCAGACAGGGGAAGAAGGTTGTGGTAGCCGTTGTCACTGGCCCGTTAACCAAAGCGTCACGGGCGCATGTCGAATCACTGTTTGTGGGAACAGATGCACAAGACTCCCTGTGCCTCCCGGAGGTCAGGCTGATCATAGAACATCAGGACTTTGATCTTATCCAGATTCTTGGCGGCGAGCCGCCGGGGTTCCGGCGTTCAAAAACATGCAAGGGGTTCAAGATTGCTGACGATGCGTGTGATTCGTTCCACTTCTACTGGAACCATGAGGCCAACAGACCGCAATGGTGGCGGTTATGAAGGGTATGAACATACTGATACATGAAGGAAATTGAAATGATCGGCGCCATAGCAGGAGACATAATCGGTTCACCCTACGAATTCAAACCGCACAAGTCGGTTGACTTCCCCCTTTTTGGCCCCGGCTGCCGTTTTACCGACGACACGGTGCTGACCGTGGCCCTGGCTGAGGCGATCATGCATGACAAGGATTACAGCCTGCTGCTGAAACAATACTGCCGCCGCTACCCGAAAGCAGGCTACGGCGGAACCTTCGCCCGCTGGGCAACAAGCGATATGACCGAACCGTACAACAGCTTTGGCAACGGCGCAGCCATGCGGATCAGTCCGGTGGGGTTCTGGTACGACACGCTGGAGGAAGTTCTGGCAAAGGCGGAAATGTACACCGCCGTCACCCACAACCACCCGGAAGGGATCAAGGGGGGGCAGGCCACGGCAGCAGCCATCTTCATGGCCAGAAACAGCGGATCAAAGGACGATATACGCCGCTACATCACCGAAACCTTCGGTTACGATCTCACCCGCACCTGCGACCAGATCCGCCCGGATTACAGGTTTGATGTCACCTGCCAGGGAAGCGTTCCTGAAGCGATCATCTGCTTTCTGGAATCAACTGATTTTGAGAGCGCTGTCCGGCTGGCGGTATCGCTGGGGGGCGATAGCGACACCCAGGCTTGCATTGCAGGCGGGATTGCCGTGGGGATGTACGGAGTGCCGGCCTGGATTGAGGAGAAGGCGCTGGGATATCTGGATCAGGAGTTGCGGATGGTGCAGCGGGAGTTTGTGTCATTCTGCAAGGATGGCTTATAGAAAAGTAAGGGGGAATAATTCATGAACAACCTGCAACCCGGCAGCAAGATTCTGCATCAATGGCAAGGCCCGTGTGAGGTAACCTTTGTCGGTGCAGAGTACATCGGTATCTGCACGCCAGAAGGGCAACATGCCCTTTTCCGTAAAAATCAGGAACAGTTATGCCTCTGGAGCGAAGAGGCGGAAGCTGACTGGAGAGCTGCCCTGGCGGACCAAGAAACAGCAGAACTGGCCGGGGAATCACTCCCCTGGCCGGATTCGACCTTTCGATTTGAAACGGAAGAGTCCGAGCATTTCATGGGTTCCCATTGGGATCCCTTCTTTGAAGAGGGGGGAGAAGCGATTGTTAAAAAACTGCCGGAGGTGATAGACGCAGCCACTATTCTTTCCGGTTTTGGCAGTATCAAGGATCCGCACCGCCCCCTGCCGGAATCATGGGCAAAGGGCTATCACCTGATCTGGCCGCAACCGGATCGGGGAGTGGTTATTACGAATGTCGTTGATGACGAAGCCAAAGTGATCCGTCTATGTACGCTGTATCCGTACTGGCCGGAGGGCATCCGGCACAAGTTGGCTATCAATGAAGTCAGCGTCTGGGCAGCAGGGGTTGAAGCGCAGATAACGTTTGACCTCGGTGGGCCGGAGATCACCTTCTATGACGCCCAGTATCTACTGAACAGAAGCTGGTACGAGCACGGCCAGGAATATGACTTTGTACTGACCGGTATCGCCTATAGCGCCAGACCGGCAGAGAATGTTGAAATGCCATATACCCCCAATCCCGATCAGGTGGCGTGGGAGGAGATGCTGGCACAGCAGCGCGGTGAAGAACCGCCGGAACGGCCAACTAAAATCAGACTTGGCGGCGCCGCGTTTTTCTTCCCGGTTGAAGGGTGGGACGTCGATGATTACTCATTCTGCGGCCCGATCAAGCAGGTCACGCCGTTCAGCGGTTTTCTGGGTCAGGATGGCTGGGTGGTGCGGACAACGGTGCTGCGTTTGTCAGACCGTGACCCGGAAGATTTTGATCTGGATGTCGTCGTAACCGCCCGTGCCTGGGATGGTGATGCCCCCCCGGAAGTGGGGCAGGATATAGAGGGGAGCCTGTGGTTGCAGGGGTATTTGAAGGGGGTGTAGGGCATCATTCTGCGGCGATGGCTTATAGTATGGTATAGAAGCTGAAGCTGTTACGTTTCATCGGTCAAGTCTCCCGGCGGGGAATGGCGCTGTCAAGCGCCATCGGGGTGATGAGGCGGCAAACGCCGTCACGGTGGACAGGAAAGCTCGTGGCAGGGTCGCAAGTCCGGTCTGCTCCCCAGAAAACTACGGCTACTTGAAACACGCGAGCTTTCCTGGTTTGTCTGGATGGATGAGTGTATATAAAATTATTGGCGAATAATCATTTCTAAAATTGAAAGGAGAAAACCCGTGTCGAATGTATGGATGGTAAGGGCTGGCGGTGATGGAACGCTAATAGGAAAGTTTTTGGCAAATGAAGTTATTGCCGTAGGTTGGAATGAAGTTGGAGATCTTTCTAATATAGCTGACTTAGAAGGAATAAAAATAAAATATCGGGAAGCACATCCAGAAGATAGCACTTCTACAGTAAGCAACCAAGCAGGGATGATTCATCGATTCAGAACCAAAATAACTATTGATGACGACATTGTCACGTATTCACCTGATACTCGTGAGTACTCGGTGGGTAAAGTTGTAAGTGACTACGTCTATGATGCTTTACTGATTCCTGAATATCCTCATTTAAGGAAAATTAAATGGAGTGCAGCTAAAGTTAGTCGTGACAGGCTATCGCAGTCAGCTCGTTATTCGCTCGGGGCTGTTTTGACACTCTTCAACATAAACGAAGATGTTTGGGGCGAATTTCAAACTATACTAAACGGTCAAATCGTAGAACCTGTTCAAGATGATGCAAAGCAAGAAGTACTAATCAAAGATGAAACTTTCAGCAACTCCATAGAAGCTATAAAAGATAAAATAATGAAATTCAGCGACAGAGAAATGGAAATTTTGGTTCTTTCGTGAATTAGTTGAAGCGTAAATGCCGTACAGCTACAGTCATGCTCT
>CAZNWF010000032.1:0-25620 GCA_964576485.1 uncultured Geobacter sp.
CCGAAGGGGCGTTTTCAAATGGCTGCTTAGCTCAGCTGGCTAGAGCATACGCTTCATACGTGTGAGGTCCGGGGTTCGAGTCCCTGAGCAGCCACCAATAAAAACAAAAGCCCTGCAACCTATTTGGTGCAGGGCTTTTGTTTTATGCCATCTGGTTCATTTTCATTCGAAAAACGTCATCGATACAATCGCTGCTAAAAGTATCTGTTACTTATCTTTTCGCATGTCTGAAACAGGAACTTCAGCCATCAATCGCTTACACTAAACATTAATCAGGATATCGTTTTAAAACCTGCCATTTCCTGTTCAAGGTTTTGAATCTGACGCGAAAGACCGCTGACCGCCTCTTCCATCACCCTGGTTGTTTTAAGGTTGCCGGTTGCCGCCTCTTCCATCTCCTCTGCCGTATGCACGATCTGCTCACTACCTTCCAACTGCACCATACAGGCCCGTCTGATCTCCTCAATCATTCTGACAATGGTCTCAGTGGAATCAGCAATGGCAGACCCTGCATCGTTGTGGGAACGAGCATTGATATGCACATTGGTGGCCAGCTGGCGCATGCTGGCAGAGGCCTGATTGATTACCTCTGCATCCCTGGTCTGATGACTGGAGGCACGCACAATCTGTTCAACCATCGCCCCCATCTCTTCCATGGCCAGCCGCATCTTTTCACCCTGCTGAGCATGCTGCTCCGTTGCCGAGGCGATCTCGTTAACCTGTTCCGTCGCGATCTTGACCCCTTTGACGATCTTGTGTAATGCCTCGCCGGAGCGATGGGAAAGCTGCTCTCCCTCCACCACCGCCTGCTCTGAAAGGGTAATCGCCATAACCGCTTTATCGGTTTCCTCTTTAACACCGTTGACGATCTCGGCAATCTCGCGGGTTGAGGCAGTGGTCCGACGGGCCAGCTCCTTGATCTCATGGGCAACCACGCCAAACCCTTTGCCATGCTCCCCGGCCTGGGCAGCAATAATCGAGGCATTCAAGGCCAGCAGCTTGGTCTGTTCCGTCACCTCGTCAATCACCTGCAAAATGGTACCAATACTGGCTGCATGCACCGAGAGATTACCGATCGCCTGTTGTACTGTGTGGGAGGCACTGCGAATCTGATGAATACCGCTGATGGTACTTTCAACCGAAGTGTTGCCTAATTCCGCATCTCTCAAAACATCCACCGAAATACGGGCCGTGGCCTGGGCACTCTCTTCAATCTGCCGCACCGAACGTTCCATATCTGCCACCAGCACCGTGGTACGGGTAGCATTTTCCATCAGATGCTGCACGTTGGCATTAATCTCATTCTGGCCACCCGCCATCCTGACAATTGAATCACTGACCAACTCAACCGAACGCAGCAGTTCCTCCACCAGTTGATTGATCTGAACCGTACTGGAAACCATCTGCTGAATTGATGCCGCATTGGTTCCGGCAGCACCTGAAAGTCCTTCCACCGATGAGGTTACCTCTTCAACCGAATGCCTGATCTGGCGGGCTGCTGACTTGGTCCGGTCGGCGGTATCCTTTTGTCCCTCTGCCAGCGCCAGCCCTTGGGCCGCCACATTACCGACATTACCCCCAATCACTCGTAACTCATTAACCGCACTACGGATACTGGTCACAACCCCGCCCAGACGCTCCAGCATTTCATTAAAGTTACTGTTCAGCATGCCTACTTCGTCTGGCGAAAGATCTTCACCCCGTACAGAAAGATTCCCTTCAGCCGCCTGATCCATAACACCAGCCAGACACTTTACCCTGGTTGGCAGCTTCCTGGATGCCAGCACCAGCAGGACGACAAGAAAGAGCAGCGCATTGATGGCAAAGAAAAAGCGGAGTCCATCAGGAGGAATCTGCGTTGCAAGGACTCCGGCAAGTGAAAGCAGGATTCCGCTAATAAGCAGGATTCTGATAAGCTGTGATCCAAATCCAAGATTCTTTGCCATGACGTTTATCCTTACGCGATGCTGGGTGACGTGTCAGAGTGGTTTTCCTTATACCGCAAAATCACCGTAAAACAAACGGTTCTTGCACGTTAGACAGCAAGCGGTCTTGCATTTTCCTATTCCGGCTCCTATACTGCCCGGACATTTTTCAGGAGGCATGGCATGATAGAGATTAACTTTGACAAAATGGGTGGGCTGATTCCAGCCGTTATCCAGGATTACGAGAATGGCGAAGTACTGATGGTTGCCTTTATGGACAAGAAGACACTGGATCTGACCCTGCGGGATGGCAAGACCTGGTTCTTCAGCCGTACCCGCAACAAGTACTGGATGAAAGGTGAAGAGTCCGGCAACACCCAGGATGTGATGGAGGTGCTGACCGACTGTGATGCCGACACGGTAGTAATCAAGGTCAGGCAGAATGGTCCTGCCGCCTGCCACACCGGCAACCGCAGCTGCTTCTATGTCAAATGGGAAAACGATCAATGGGTGGAACACTCCAACCCGCTCTTCAACCCTGAGGAGGTTTATAAGAAATGAGTACTGTTCTGAGATTTGGTGTTCCCAAAGGCAGTCTTGAAGAAGCCACGGTAGACCTGTTCAAACAGGCCGGCTGGCAGATCGGTATCTCCTCCCGCAGCTACTTCCCTACGGTTGATGATGGTGAGATGAAATGCCACCTGATCCGGCCACAGGAAATGGGCAAATATGTGGAGCGTGGCACCATTGATGTGGGTATTGCCGGCCGTGACTGGATTCGCGAAAATGATTCCGATGTGGTGGAAGTCTGCGACATGGTCTACTCCAAGGTTTCCCGCCGTCCGGTCCGCTGGGTGCTGGTGGTGGCCCAGGACTCACCGGTCCAGGGGCCGGAAGACCTGCAGGGAGCCACCATCTCTACTGAACTGGTGGAATTTACCAAGCGTTATTTCAAGGAACGTAACATCGGGGTTAATGTTGAATTTTCCTGGGGTGCCACCGAAGCCAAGGTGGTTGATGGCCTCTGCGATGCAATTGTTGAAGTAACGGAGACCGGTTCTACTATCCGGGCCAACAACCTGCGGATCGTTTGCGACCTGATGGAATCAGTACCGGTCATGGTGGCCAACAAGACCGCCTGGGAAGACCCCTGGAAGCGGGCCAAGATTGAGCAGATTGCAACTCTGCTCAACTCTGCCCTGCGGGCTGAAGGGATGGTGGGACTGAAGATGAATGCCCCTGCAGACAAGGTAGAGGCGATCATCAGCATCCTGCCCAGCCAAAAGGCGCCGACCGTTGCCCACCTCTACAAATCAGACTGGGTTTCCATTGAGAGCATCCTGCCGGAAAAAGAGGTACGCCGGATTGTACCGGAACTGCTGCGTCTGGGTGCTGAGGGGATTATTGAATATCCCTTAAGCAAGATCATTTAATGCTGTCCTATACCATTACTGCTGATGACCACTGCCGCCGGTTGGAAAGCTATCTGCAACGCCTTCTGCCGGCGGCTTTGCCTGCCTACTGCCGCAAACTGATCAAATCCGGCGCCTGTACTCTTAACAAGGTAAAATCTTCTCCTGACACGCTGCTCTCATCCGGCGACAGCATCAGCCTGAAGGAAAGCGGACAGGTGCTGGAACAGCTGAACCGACCGCTACCACCGATTGACTTGCTCTGGCAGGATGACAAACTGCTGGCCATCAACAAGCCAGCCGGTCTGGCCATGCACCCCGCTGCCGAGGTGGATGAAAATCTGGCGGATATCGCCTCGGCCTGGCTGGAAAAGAAAGCCAACTACCCGGTGCGGGCCTATCCGGTCAATCGCCTTGATCGCGGCACCTCCGGCGTGGTGCTGCTGGCCACCAGCTCATCCAATGCAGGCATCTTGGGTAGGCAGGTCAAGGAAGAAGGGCTGGACAAGATCTACCTGACCGTGGTGGAGGGGATTCTGGAAGGCAACGGTGAGATTAACCAAGCGCTGGAAGGCAAGGAATCGGTCAGTCGTTACCGTTGCCTGTCTGTTGGCGAGAACTGCTCATTTCTTCTGGTTGAACCGGTTACCGGGCGCACGCACCAGATCCGGCGCCACCTCTCAGCAATCGGCCACCCGGTGCTGGGCGACAAACGCTATGATGCACAACCGGTTGCGGGCCTGCCGGGCATCGCCCTGCATTCCTTCCGCACGGTCCTGCAGCATCCCACCCCAGAGACACAGCTGACGCTCTGCGCGCCGCTGCCGGTCGCACTGCGGGAACTGATCATTGAACGCTGCGGGATTAATGAAAAAGAACTGCTGGGGCTGGTGAAAAAACTTATCTGATCAACCCCAACCACTGCAAATAGGGGATTGAAACGATAATAGCGACCTGTGCCGCCACCAGATAGGCAAATGCGGCCCGGCGGGTCTGGTGGTGGTCAACAGCGCCCTCTCTGTTGCCTCCATCAACCTGGCATAGATGCTGTTCTGATACCGGGTAAACCAGGGATTACCAGAGATAAGCACCGTCAGGCAGACCACAAACGGGTCGATCCCGGTAGTAATGGTTGCACTGAATAAGTGCTGTATGTTGCAATATCTGATGACTACAATCAAAAACTGATACACTCCATTCAAAAACGGTCATGCAGACCAATCCAACTCCCCTCATGGACCCCGTTACACCATTGGCATACCCTTGCAAAGAACTGTAAACCATCTGGCTGCTACTGTCAGACTCAACCGCTGGTTGTTTGCAGACGGGCAATTTTCCTAATTCCGGTTTATGGCGGCAGCAGTGGCGTTCAACGTATGCTTGCCGGCCACAGGTCAGGAAGGTATGGACAGGACACCTTATGAAACTCAGATTCTTTATCAAACCGGGTGAGATTGGATTGAAGATCAGAAGATTTCGTCAGAACGCAGGCTTAAGTCAGGAAAAGCTGGCCGAACTGGTGGGGGTGACACCACAACAGGTTCAGAAATACGAGACTGCCAAGACCCGCATCTCCACCGACCGGATACAGCTGATCGCCGATGCGCTGCAGGTCAATGTGACGGATTTCTTCCATGAACGCCATGAGGCACTCACCTTGAACGAGGCAGAGGCGCTCTTTATCGTGAAGCTGCGCAAGGTTCGTGACCCACAGGTTCAGGAGAGCCTTACCGTCATCATGGACCGACTGGCCAAACAATAACCATGCTGGCTGAGTATCAGGAAGTACCCACTAACCCTACAGGGAGGTAGCAGATGAACAAGGTAGCAATCAGTGCAGGACTGGTGCAGGTGATTCTGGCAACGCACACACTGGCCTGGGCAGCCAAGGAAAAGGCAGGGGACAGTGCCGACAGTATGGCGCTTACGCTCTTTGTTGTGCTGGCCATCCCGTATTTCATTCCGTCCATTATTGCAGTGATCAGGAAAAAGGATAATCAGATTGCAATCTTTGCCTTGAACCTGTTTCTGGGCTGGTCCGTAATCGGCTGGGTGGTGGCCCTGGTCTGGGCGGTTGCCAAGGACAAACAGCCCCAGACCATCATCATCAACAACGGCCCCGGCAACACCCCCAACCAGTAACATCTCACCACGTTACCTGGCGGCGCTGTAGCAGGCCATGCTGTGGCACCGCCAGTTTTTTCAGGTACGCTCAGCACACGTTTCCATCCCTTAATCTTGGCAAGATACCGTAAAATAGGTAGTCTTCATTTACGGGAGGCGTCTATGCAGTGCAACACGTTTGATCCAACCAGAGGCCGCCTGCTGGCGGTTGGCGATATCCATGGCTATCTGGATAAACTCAGGCAGCTGCTTGAAGACCAGGTGCAGCCTACCACGGATGACCGGGTGGTCTTTCTGGGGGATTATATTGACCGCGGCCCTGACAGCAAGGGAGTTGTGTCATACTTGATCAATTTTGCGCAGCAGTTTCCCAAAAGCATCTTCCTGCGGGGCAACCATGAGCAGATGCTGCTGGATACCGATCTGATCACGTCGTATCAGAATATCGGCGACATGCCCCGGGATCTCTTGAAAGCGGTTGAGCAGCGTTGTCAAACTATCGGGTGCCGTTTGCGACAGATGGAGAATGTTTTCATAGGCAACGGCGGTGACAAGACCATAGTGAGCTATCTGCCTGAACTTGCGGATCAGTCGCGGTACTATATCAACTATCATCCTGACCTGTTGCCGCAGGATCACCGTATATTCCTGCAGGCAACACAGCTGATGCATCTGGAGCAGATTCAGGGTATGCGCTATCTGTTTGTGCATGCCGGCATCTATCCCAAGTATACGCTTGAGCAGCAGGACTACGATGACCTGCTCTGGATTCGGGATCTGTTTCTGCAGAACCTTGACTATCTCCCTGATGACCTTGTGGTGATCCACGGCCATACAGCAGCAAAAGAACTGACAATGCAGTCTTTTGGGGGCCGCAGGTTTCATCAACGGCATATTATGCTTGATTCCGGGGTCCATCTCCCTGAAAAAGAAGGCATGGGCAAACTCAGTTGCTGTGATCTGCTTGCCCGCACCTTCTGGCAAGCCTGATGAGCATCGCTGCAGCATCGGAAAGGCAGAGCTATGGCAATTGTGGTTGGTGATATACACGGCAATCTTGAAAAGGCAAAGGCCTGGCTGGCCTACAAGCCGCAGGAACTGCACATAGCGCTGGGTGATTATCTTGATTCGTTCCACGAACCGCCGGAACGGCAGCTGGCAACCCTTGAACTGCTGCTGAATAGCGACGCGGTGCTGCTGTGGGGCAACCATGAGCTGAACTACGTTACCTACCCGCCCTGGCGCTGTTCCGGGTATCAATACAATTTTGATCTGCAGTACCAATCTCTGCTGGAGGTGCATATCAGCAGATTCAAGGCTGCCTGTGCGGTTGACGGCTGGCTCTGCACCCATGCCGGGGTTTCTGTGAAGATTGCTAAAAAGGTGCATGACCCTGATCCGGTTGTCGTGGCTGACTGGCTCAACGCAAAAATGGCACAATGGGTTGAAGAGCGTACAAGCAACCACAACATCCTGTTTGATATCGGCCACAGCCGGGGCGGTTCTGCAGCTATTGGCGGCATATTCTGGTATGACCATCTTCTGGAATACGGTCTGGCTGCTATACCGCAGCTGTTCGGGCATACTGCCGGTAAAGCGGTTGTGCAGAAAGACACCTATGTCTGTCTGGATACCACCAATCTGCCGGCTGTGGCCTGGGTGTGGGATACTGCTGAAAACCGGCTGGAAGGGCTTGCAACAGATCCGTTCAAACCAGAGGCTAGCTACCCTGATCACAGGATACCTGCGGAGGTTCAACAGGCCTGATGAGTATCCGCAGTTTTCAGCTGTTGCCCCGCTGCAGGGGGCGCCATGTGGTGGCCATCCTGGCCTGTGCTGACGGCAGCTGGCAGGTGGGGTCAAACGGGGTCAGGCAGCCGCAGCCGGTCTGCCCGCGTCGGGTGGGACGGTTCGGTCGTGGCAGGGGGTGGGAGCTGTGCGCTGCAATCTGCAACCAGCCCGGCCATGCCGAGCAGCAGGCCGTAGCCGCTGCCGGCAGTGCTGCCCACGGTGCCACCCTGCTGCTGTTTGGCCATGATACCATCTGCCCGGCTTGCAGGGCAGTGCTGGATCAGGCCGGGGTGAAAAAGAGGCTGCTGGTTGGGTGGAGAAAAGGGGATAAAATTTAGGAGGCTGGTCGTGACTGGCCTATACAGCGGCCAGTGCGTTCTGTTCATACAGCACGCCATACTGCTCAACCTCTTCATCAGTCACCAGCCGGACCGGTACCGTCTGGGTCAGGGAGCAGACCTTCTGGAACGGTTCTTCCTGATCATCAAGGGTGATGATATGTACTTTTTCATCAACAAAGACAAAAAATACCGGCACCTGATCGCTGGTGTTCCAGCGATAGGCTTCCAGATCGGTGGTCTGTACGTCAAGAAAAAGGGATTGATCGTTCATTGAGAAATTGGTGTGCATAAGGCCTCCTATATGCGGGTATGGGTGCGGGTTGCGGTATGATGGTTTTTCATCATCCCTACAAACGGATCAAGCAGGCTGGGGTTGTCACACAGCTCCATCAGCGCCGGGCTGAAATGCTCCAGAGGCAGGCCATGTGCCACAGCATAATCAGCATAGCGCTTGCACTGCAGCAGATCAGACTCGCTTACGTCCTGCATTCTTGCCAGGATTCTCATCAACCTCTTTTCATTTGTCTGCTTCATGGTGATCCTCCCTTTTTCATTTCTTTTTCTATGTGCAAGGCAGAGACCAATTTTCAGATTAAGTTAATTCAGGTGGTTACAATTTATCTTGCAGGTTTAGCGGATTTGTGACATCAAATATTGATGTTAATGATCAAAAAATGATTCATAGGGGAGTATGATGGGGGGAGCAAGCCGGGTGTTACTGATGGAGTCCAGTCCACGCTGCCTGCGTGGTATGGCAGAACTCTGTAAAAACAACAATCTCTCCGCCTCTGCGATCAGACAGAGAGAAACTACTGATCTGCGCTGGGTACGCTACCATAATGATAAACACAGCCAGCCCCATTCGCTGGTTACCGTACTGGGAGAGGTGGCAGCCTTACAGTCGAAGCCAGGGTTGGTGATGATTGTGGCCCCGTTTGTCAGCAGCAGCCAGCAGAAAGCTATGGCAGGGCATCTGAATACGCTGAGGAAGGCCGGATGCAGGCTTGCCTGGGCGGGATCTTCATCAACCATGGATAAAACCGTAAGCGTAAGCCCTCAGGATATAGTTCACAAAAACGAGTTCACCGAGCTGACCGGTTACAATCCAGAAACAGTCAGTGACCTTTCCAGACAGCCGTGGGCGAAGATGGATCTAGACCAGAAAACCAAGGCCTTTCTGGCGTATCGGATGCAGCAGCTGTATATGTGGGCAGATCAACCGGCAGCAATCTTGCGTGATACCCTGGCACAGTTACTGGAAAACGCAGCAAAGAATACATTTTGCTATACCCTGCCTGCCATGTCACAGGAGAAAAAAGAGGTCGTCCAAGGGCGCCTCAAAGTGCCAAAAACTGAATCTCTGGTGCAGAGATACTGCGAAAAGGGGTATCCGGCCATTGCCGGACGTACAAAGGTATCTGATGCCTTCAAGATGCAGATCCGCGATCTGGCTTTGCTGGACATGAATATTTTGCTGACCGGTGAAACCGGTACCGGCAAAGAGCTGGCAGCCTATTTTATTCATGAGCTTGGCCCCAGGCGAACCGAACCGTATTTTGAACTTAACTGTGCCGGACTTGATGAAAAGATGGCAGAGTCTGCCCTATTTGGCCATGTTAAAGGGGCCTTTACCGGTGCAGATTCTAAAAAAGATGCATTGGTTGCCATGGCTGACAACGGCACCCTGTTTCTGGATGAACTGCCGTCACTCTGCAGGCCGGTCCAGGAAAAGCTGCTGCGTTTTCTGGAAAGCGGCGAATATCTGCCGGTTGGCAGTACGGTCAAGCACCAGGCAAACTGCCGGATCATTGCCGGCGGCCAGCCCGGGCGGATAGATGAACGACTGAACAGGGATCTGTACTACCGCCTGGCCGAGACAACCCTTAACCTCCCCCCACTGCATGCGTACGACCCGATTGACCGGATAATAGTTGCCCGCAACAGGGCTGACGTTATACAGGGAAAGACCAGGGTTGAGAGGGATGAACATAGCATGGCAACGGTCCAGCTCATCAATCAGCAGGACATCAACAAGTTCTGGCAGGAGATTGACCTGAACGCTTCGCTGATCCATAGCTACAGCTGGCCCGGTAA
This sequence comes from uncultured Geobacter sp., assembly GCA_964576485.1. Lineage (GTDB taxonomy): Bacteria > Desulfobacterota > Desulfuromonadia > Geobacterales > Pseudopelobacteraceae > Trichlorobacter. The sequence continues at coordinate 9,688 of CAZNWF010000032.1, forward strand.
CGTGCGTGAGCTGTATGCCATGATCAAGCAGTCGCTCTGCCTGTCGCGGCCGCTGAAGGAACTGCTGAAGGAGGCAATCAGCCGATCATCCGTGGATCAGAAGAAAGCGTACAGGTCAGCAGAACTGCTCTTGCCTGAATTGCACAGTGCGGCTGACTTGATAACCGTTGAACAGCTCCAGAGTCGCTACGTCAAGCTGGTTAATCACCTGAACCAGGAGGCAGGCTGGGGGCTCAATAAAAAAGATCTGGCTAACGCGGTGGGTATTAACCACAACAAGACTTTTAGTAAATATCTGGATTTGCCGTAACGGTTACCACCCCAGCACCCTCCTGATCATCTCCGGCGACAGCCGTTCTGCCAGCCGCCACTGCCTGCGCAGGGCCTGGGCATCATACAGGGCATGATGCTCCAGCATCCTGCCGGTTATCCGGCGCCGGTTAAAGAAGTAGCGCTGCCGCTCAAGCTCCAGCTGGTTAGTGAAATCAATGGCAAAAAATGAGGTATGGAACGAGATACAACCGGGCAGCAGGTTTGCTGGCCAGCACCCTTCAAGCAGTGCCTGCAGCAGGGGCCAGTCAAACTGTGTGGCATCACTAACGATCCGCACCGGTCGCTTGAAGCTACTGATCCAGTATGCCAGGCTGGCCGCTGCTGTGGCCCGGTCCATCTGTGCGGCCCCTTCTTCCAGCAGGGGCAGGATGTTCTTCCAGACAAACGGGCTGCAGTCTTTCAGCTGCCAGCCATCGGTCAGTTCGGCATAGAACTTCTCACCGGTTTCCGCCACCAGGCCCAGGCTGATCAGGTGGCGCGGCTCATCAAGATTGGTAAATTCAGTGTCAAGAAACAGCAGCAAAGGTTTTTCCGGTGTGCGTGTCATGGGAGCCTCCTGGTGAGTATACATGCAAGCCGTGCCAATTTCCGTTTGGCATGACTTTGCAAGAAAAGCCGGTACAGCAGAGACACAGGAGGAATTACCGGATGAATGGAGAGCAACGTACGATTATTATTGCAGCCTGCGGCGATGTCCACGGCCAGATGCACCAAATGCAGGAGCAACTGCTGCAGGTGGAACAATGTACCGGTCTGCAGATCGCTCTGGTCCTGCAGGTGGGGGACTTTCAGCCGATCAGAAACCAGCAGGATCTTGACAGCCTGAAGGTGCCATCAAAGTACCGCAGCATGGGTGACTTTGCGGATTTTTATCAGGGAACCAGCCGGTTCAACTGGCCGATTTATTTCATCGGCGGCAACCATGAGCCGGTGGCTCTGCTGGACCAGCACCCTGAAGGAGCCGAGCTGGCAGCCAACTGCCATTACCTGGGCCGGGTCGGGCAGAGAACCTTTCAGGGGCTGACCATTGCCGGGCTTTCCGGCATCTACCATGAGGATACTTTTACCACGGGCAGCCGTGCGCAAACTAAAAAGAGTATACAAGAAACGCACGGGCGTACGTTCAGCTTCTGCGACCGGGATATTGACACGCTGATCAGCATGACTCGGCCCGATATCCTGCTGCTGCATGACTGGCCTGCCGGCCTGGACTGTCCGGATCAGCAGGGGCGGTTCATTGGTCGTGGCTGTGAAATCAGCAGAACTGTGGTAGAGTTGCTGGAACCGCAGCTGGTGCTGTGCGGACACCAGCACTACCCGTACCGGACGGATATTACCACGGCATCAGGCCGTACCAGCCGTATCTGCTGCCTAGATCAGGTTGACCCTGCCCGGCCGGGGTGTGTGGCGCTGTTTCGGTGGACGCCTGGGGAGGGTATTGAACAGCTTGACAGGTGTAGGGGGGGACTTGAACGTGTGTGATTTTAATGCTGAAGAAATCAAGACCGCTATTACATCGTGTAATCATTATGGTAAAGAATTTAAATTGCAGTGTATTCTGGCAAGATCATTGGGTTTATGCCTTGCCAACTGCAAAGCTATCTGCAAATTTAGCCCAAGTATAAATGAAGATGATTTTAACAAGTATATGAATAGTGCTGGTCTTGAATTAGGGTTTAAGCCTCAACCAGTATCAGTGCATCCGAAAGTTAAGGATGCTAGAAGATACATCGATTTAGCTTCTGTAACTTGGAAAACGTGTAAAGAGCCAGCTTCAATTAACTGGCTCTGTGAGGTCAAAGTTATTGATCCTAAAAGATATACATATAAAGGTAGATGGTACCCGTATATGTTTCAGTACCAATGCTATCCCCCGATGTTTGACTTTAGGCAACCCGCTGACTCTAAATTTAAAAACAAATTTATCACTGACGCTGATGAAGGTCAGATCATCTTTGACTTCATCAAAATGATGGCCTGCACGCAGAAGATAGGTTTAGAAGCACGCTTGTATCAGATTCTGGCCATTAGAAACGACAAAAAATATGATTTTAATTACTGGAAAAATAAGTTGATTCGTCTTTTAGAGGACTGGGGAGAATGGTGTGGTGTGAAAGTTAACGCCACTCTTCAAATATATGAATGGGAAGATTTTGTTACAAAAGAGCATGGCAAGCAGGAGATAGCGCTCCAGTGTAAGCTTGAAGGTGTGACAGGTTGCGCAATTACAGACCTTGGCAGTAGTAATGAATATCAGCACATCCTCATTGACTGGCAAACTGCACAAGAGAATGAATACAATTTTAAATTTGGGCCAGCCGAATCTGATGTAAAGCACTCTTCGTAGATCGGCACAAACGTGATACCACTTGTTTTGTGTATAGGTAAAAATTAAATTATACAGAACTGTTATCACAATCAAAGATCGGCAAAATGATCGGCAGAAGTTTCCTGATCTGTATCCGTTGCAGCAGGGGTGACAGGCGTGTCGGGGCTGTTATGCTGGATCAATCTTACGCGGTCTGGGGGTATGTATGCTGAATATGACTCGGGATTTTGACTTTACTACCATGTTCCTGGCGGTCAGACAGATCAGGCAGGTTTTGACAACTGACACCTGTGCTGTCTGCCTTTTGCATGAAAGCCATTACGAGTATCTAGTGGTTGATCCTGTACTGGCCGTAGAGGAGTTGACAAGAAACTGCCGCTTGGTTGTGCCTGATGACAAGGAGACAGCCGGCAACTGGATCCGGGTTTCTGATCTGCCGGAGTCAGAAGTCTATGCAATGATGTACATAGATAACTTTCTGTTTGTTCGACCGGCGCTGGATGATGAGTGCTGACTTTTTAGGGACCTGTTGCTGAAATCGCTGCATTTTTGTTCTGACTGCTGACCGCCCCTGCACTTCCCTCCTGTGCAGGTTTTTTTCATCCCGCCTGCTGCTGTTTCCCTGCGTCTTTTCCTGCTTTGTCGTTTTCCTTTTTACACCTGTCGTTGGCATGGCCTTGCAATATATTTAAGGCAAGGAGGCAACCATGCACAATTTCAACGAGTTACCGCAGTCTGTTGGACAGATCAGGATCATGGTGGCCGGGATAGGCGGCGCCGGGCTGAATGCGCTGAACGCCATGCTTGCTGCCGGGCTTGACGGTGTTGAGACTGTGGGGATCAGCTGTTCAGTGCCCCGCTTGCGCAGGTCACGGGCAGGCAGGACCCTGCAGATCGGATCTGACCAGCGTGGGTTTGGCACCGGCGGCAATCCGGCTGTGGCACGGACTGCGGCAGAGCAGAGCAGTAACGAGCTGCGGCGGTTGTTTGCCGGAGTTGATCTGCTGTTGCTGACAGCCGGGCTGGGCAGCGGTACCGGTACCGGCGCAACCCCTGTGGTGGCACGGCTGGCCCGCGAATCCGGCGCACTGGTGGTGGGACTGGTGACCAGGCCGTTTTCCCGTGAAGGCAGGCACCGTGCCGCGTTGGCCCGACAGGGGGTACGGGAGCTGCTGAGCGTGGTGGACAGCCTGATTGTGATCCCCAATGACCGGCTGATCAGCCAGGCAAGCCGGGGTATGTCGCTGCTGGAGGCCTTCAGGCCGGCTGACCAGCTGCTGCAGCAGGCGGTGCAGGGGATTGTGGAGGTGGTTACCGGCTGCGGCCACATCAACGTTGATTTCAGTGATCTGCGTACGGTGCTGGCAGCGCGCGGTATGGCACTGATCGGCATCGGCACCGCTTCCGGTGAGAACCGGGCGGTTGCGGCAGCCACACAGGCCATAGCCAATCCGCTGCTTGAGGAGCTTGATCTGTCCGATGCACGCGGGCTGCTGCTGAATATCAGCGGAAGCAGCAGCATGACCCTGGATGAGTATGACCAGGTCTGCAGGACCATTACGGAGCAGTTGGCCGAGGATGCCGTGATGGTGGTGGGGATGGTGCTGGATGCATCCCTGGCTGACCGGATCAGGGTCACGGTGATCGCCACCGGCATACGGCTGGCAGATGACCTGGCCGGGGTCGGGACGTTGCGCCTGATGCAGGGAGGAGGTTGTGATGGCCAGCTCTAGTCCGTTGGATCTGTCGCTACCGTTTGAGGCTGGTGAACTGGCCCTGCTGCAGGTCTGTTGTCAGGGAGATACATTCAGTCTGCTGCAGTATCTTGAGTTTGGTGCCCTGCCGGCGCCTCGCTGTCTGGATCACAGACTGCTTGCGCATCTGGAGGAACTGCTGGACTGGTACCCTGAACTTGATGGTTCCTGTCTGCTGTCGCTGGGGCTGATCTTTGCTGCTGCGCATCATCAGTTTGATCTGCCGGTGCTGCTACTTCAGAAGACGCCGGAGTTCGGCAGGTCGGTTGACCCTTCCTTCTGCGCTGATCAGGCCCTGCTTGAGGCGCTGTACTGCGGTAACTTCCCCCTGGTGAGTTTTCTGATAGAAGAGCTGCCCCGATTGGGGTACCCGCCGGTCTGCCTGCAGGCAGGCTGCAGACGATACCTGCCGGTACTGGCAGAACAGGGGAATCTGATACTGCTGCGGTATCTGATCGAGGCTGCGCCGCTGTTTGGTCAGCAGCCACTGGGCAGTGAGCAGCTTGATCATCAGTTGCTGTTCAGTGCGATCAGCAGAGGCAGGCAGGAGGTGCTGGCCTATCTGGTGGAGGAGATGCCGTTCCATAACGGCCTGCTGCTTGATCTGCCGGACAGCCTGCGTGGGGTTGCCGCATTGTTCGGCCCGGCAAGCAGGGATTGCCTGGCCTGGTATGATGCGCAGGCCGGTCGCAGAGAGCAGTTGCTGGTGCTGAAAAAACTGGGTGTGCAGCACCAGTGCTGGCGAGAACTGTGTGAAAAGCCCCGTGAATACCGCAAGATATGACCGCCGACCGAATATTAGAGAAAAATAATTATTTTCTTTCTGAAACACGCAAGCTTCTTCTTATCCCTATGTATACCCAGATGATGAAAGGAGAACACCATGTCAACAGTACTCAGAGGCTTTGCCAGAAAAATCCAGACCAGAAAACTTGCGGTACCGCCGTCACGGCTGGCTGGATTGCATGAACTGCTGGACACGTTGCGCGCTGATACGGTCCGTAGCAGCATTGCGGCAATGGGATTGAGCTGCTCCCAGTCTGACAGCCTGCTGCCCTGGTACCGCCAGGTGACCCGTGTGATTGACGGCTTTGAACTGGAGCATCGTTACCTTCGTTACCTGAAGGACGATAACGAGCAGCTGGTTGGCTCACTCTATCAGCTTTCATCCGGTTATGACCTCTCCGAGGTGGCGCTGCAGCTGGCCAGCGGCGCGGTCAGCCTGGAGCAGCTGAGGCGTGAAGGTGTACTCGGGCAGGAGGACAACCTGACCAGATCCTGGCTGTACCGGTCACGGGTGATACGGGTGGTGCAACTTGACCGTATCGGCGATACGGCGGTCAGGCACCTGCTGGTGCAGGTACCGGCCCATGAGGTGACACGGTTGCAGCAGGAACGTGAACGATCGGAAACAACACCGCTTGCTGCGCATGAGATGCGGGGGTTGAAACGGTTCTACGAGCAGCAGGAGGGGTTATGCAGCACCAACTAAAATCAGCTGACAAGGTTACGGTCCGGTATGAGCATGACCGGGCCGTGATCCGGTTTTCCGGTGATGTGAATGCCGATCGGGTCTTCAGCCTGTGTGACGAGATCAGTTTTGCCCAGGATTACTACCACTACGACCGGGTGCTGATCGAGATCGATTCCCCTGGGGGTGAGGCAAAGTCTTTGCAGTATTTTGTGCATAAGCTGGCAGGCTGGCGTGCCCGGGGTCTGGTGGTGGAGACCCTGGCCCTGACCAGTTGCTGCAGTGCCGGGGCCTACATGCTCAGCTTTGGTGATCTGGGGCACCGTGCCGCACTGCCGGACAGTATGCTGTTGTACCACAACGTACGTACCGCCACCGGTTCAGCGGCCCTGACCGTGGAGAGTCTGGACAGTCTGCGCTGGAACCTGAGCGTGACCGATTACGGTATGCTCCTGAAACTGTTACGACACCAGTACGGTAGCGCATTGCCGGCAGAGCTGTTTGAGCAGCTGCATGAACTGGTCTGCTGCCTGCCTGATCCCAAACGCAGCGTGCAAAAGGAGCTGCTTGAGCCGTTCGGCAGCCGGAAGCTGCAGAACAGACTGAAACAGATTGCTGCCTGTAAAGCAGATAAAGAGCAGATGCAGCTGCGCCGAAATCTGCACCGTGAACTGACCGATCAGTTGCGGGCCGAGCTGCAGGGAATACTGCCGGAAAGCCTGGAGCAGCTGCACAAACGGCTGGGGGAGCGGCCTGCGGCTGATCTGCACCGGCAGCAGCTGGCCTGGCTGTTTGGGCGGCTTGAGTGGTATCAGCAGGAGTTTGCCAAGGATACCTATATCAGGCCTGAAAAGGCGGTTTCGTTTCAGCTGATTGACCGGGTAGAAAGGGGATAGAGACCATGGCTGTTTCAGCGTATCGCTGCCACGAATGGGCATCAATCGGCATGGAAACGCTCGGTGAGTCTGAGCTGTTCCGCCATTTCCTGTTTCTGGGTGAGACCGGTTCCGGCAAAACTGCATCCGGCATCAAGCCGCTCTGCAGGTTGGCATTTGGAGAGGAGCGGCTGGCAGCCGGTCTGGTGGTGGATCCCAAGGGTGAGTTGGGTGACTACCTGCAGCAGCTGCTGGGAGAACAGGCTGCAAAACGGCTGATCCGCTTGAGCCCCGGAAGTAGCGGACCGGTACTCTGGCAGTTTGAACATCGGCCGATAGAGGGGCTTGGCGGGGCCGGGATACTGGAGCAGATGATGGCGGTCTGCGATCAGTTTCAGCAGCAGATGGTGTCTAACGACCGCTTCTGGTCTGATGCGTCACAGCAGTTTCTGGCAAGCCTGCTTGATCTGGAGGTAACCCTCTGGCGCCACCAGAACCACAAGGGGGTGGAGAATATCCACCAGTTCTGGCACCGTTTTTACGGTCTTCTGTTACTGATGGGACGACGGCGCACCGGGGCTCCGGAGCACCATCTGCAGGGTACCCAGCGGGTAGCACCGGACGACAGGGACGAACCGACACCCGCCTCCAGACTTGAGCATGAGCTGGTTGCCTGCCTGAAAGCACGTGACTTTGGTCCACGGCTGCAGCAGATGATTGATGAACATCTGGATCCGGCAAGTGTTGCGGCCTTGCCCGGGTACTGCCGAGACAACTTTCTTGCGCATTATCTGGGGCTCTTATCACTCAGCACCAGCGGCATCTGGTTGCGGACTCCAACTGAATGGGACATACTGAAAAAAATGGCCGGCATATCCTGCGGTTCTGAGGTGTTCAACCAGTTCTGGGCGCTACTGGTACTGTTTGCAGAACAGTGGAAGATCGACGACCAGCCGGTGTTCAGCCACCAGCAGCGTTCATTCTTCAGCCAGTACACCTTTATGGCCGAAGGCACCTATTCCTCGATCTATGCGGTGGTCAGCAGTCTGGTCAGTGAGCTGGTTACGCCGGAATTCTGCAGCCGAATCAGCCTGAACCCCTTTGAACCGCCTGCTGCCCTGTTGTCAACCGCAGCGGTCATCAGTCAGGGCAGGGTGGTGGTCTACGAGCCGGGTCTGACCACCAGTGTGGCGCTAACCATCGGCAAGATGCTGAAGGCCGGATTCTTTAAGGCGTTGCTGAACCAGCAGCGGATGAACTGTCCGGACTGCATGCCGTTTTTCTATATCTGTGATGAATTCCAGCGATTTATTACCTTTGACGAAGAGAGCGGGGAACAGTCGTTTCTGGATCGCTGCCGGGCCTATCGGGTCTGCTGCGGATTGGCCACCCAGTCGATCGCCTCGCTGCGCTACCTGATGTCAAACGAAGCAGGCCTGGCTGCCATCAAGATCATGATGGTCAACACCGGCACCAAGCTGTTTTTCCGCACCACCGATGCCGACACTGCGGAAAGTCTGACCACCATGCTGCCGGCCCCTGCCCGGGAGGGCAAGTTACACCTGGTGCGGGTGCGGCCGCCCACCACCCTGCGGCCGGGGGAGTGCTACTATCTGCAGGCAAACGGACGCTCCGGCAGGGGGCAGATACGGCTGAATGGGTACTAATTTTGTATCAGAGCCAATGCGTCATGGCAGCAACACTGGCAAACCGCTGAATGCCGGCATTGGTTGTGATGCTGTTTCTATCCGTTATTATTGTTGTTGTTATTATTATTGTTATTGTTGTTATTATTGTTGCTGTAGGAGACGTCACTGCTGCTCTGGCGCTTGCGCTGTTCTGCATCGGCCAGGGCCGCGCCTGCCAGGGCTGTGGCAGCCACTGCGCCGGTAATCATGACCGTCTTGTTGTTCAGGAAGGCCTGGCGGTCAAGGATTGAGATCTTTTTGGCATCACACTGCAGCACCCGGTCACTGTTTGCCCCGATACCAGGGTAGTCCTTGACCAGTGTTTTGCCGTTATAGAGATAGAGATGATCCTGGGCATAGACCAGCGACGGCTTCTTATCAGCGCTGCCGGCCATCCGGCCCACCAGCTCCTCTTCTATCTGCACACGCTTCTTATCATCCGGTATCCCCACCAGATTCATGAAACGCTCCACATTTGCCGCAATTTTTTCAAGGTCTTTTGATGACATATTCTGTCTCGCTGTCCCAGTAAAATTCAAAGTTTTGAAACGGCAGATTGATAGCCTGAATATGATAGAAGGCATTGTTCTTCTGCTTTTGATAATGATACTCCCGGAGCTGGCCGGTGGTCACGAACAAATTATTGAGCACGTTTTTGATAAAATGCCGGCTGGTTACCTGCAGCAACCCTGCAAGGTCTGCAGTCAGCCACTCATCCCCCAGCAGCAGTTCAGGCTGCAACAGATTATGGAAGATCTGGTGGGTAATCAGGTGTTCCTGTTTGCTGCGCTGTTCATCACCATAGACCACGGTGGTATCCCGTAACAACTGGATATACAGCGTATTGCGGATGGGTTCCGTACAGTTGGCCTCAAACAGAGAACGCCGGAGATGCAGCACCAGGCGGTCATCAGCCCCAATGCTGTAGAGGCTGCGCTGTGAAGCCAGAATCTGGGACTGCAGTGGCAGCAACTCGCCATTCAGCTCCAGCACAACGGCATCCGGGCTGTACAGTTGCTGCAGCAGCGGATCAGCCGCAATCAAGGCCTGCAGCCTGTTTCGCTCGTCATACAGCTCTGCCGGGATCAGCACTACCGGACTCTTTGGCTGTTCCTGCGCCACCAGATCTTGCAGCAGGGCCGGATGCATCCCCAGCAGATACTCCCGTGCCGCAGCAGCCTGATCGCCCCCGGTCAGCGGCGGGTACGAGGCAGGGTTATCCCGGTAGATCGCCTTTTGCAGTCCGCAGGTATAGGATTTGCCGGAGCGGTTCTGCAGCTTCACTGCCGGGCAACCGGTGTGGCAGATCTGCAGGTACTCACAGACCCGGCAGTCAGGATCAAGCCCCTGCTGCTGGTGCAGTAACCGGACCCTGCGGCTGCCTTCAGCCAGAATATCCTGCACCCTGTCAGTAAAGATGTTGCCATACTGCAACTGCTCCATCCCCTGCCCCCGCACACAGGACCAGACCGCACCATCGGACTGCAGCAGATAAAACCGCTCGCCACAGTTAAAGGCATTGGTGCAGTAGCTGGGTTTAAACTCATCAAACCAGTTACGCCGCAACCCTTCCTCCAGCTCTGTCCCGATAAAGGCATCCTGCAGGGCATGGTACAGGGCAAGTTGATCAGCTTCACTGGCCTGCTGCAGCCCCAGTTCAGGCTGCCCAGCGAACTTCTGGCAGTTCAGCTCTGACCCGAATCCGAACATGATGTTGAAGTTATTCATGTCAAAGCCCAGCTCACGATGAATGGTCCAGATTGCGTCAATCAAGGTCGGGATATCCTGCAGATGCTCATGGTAGAGCGTAGCTGAAATCTTCTTGCTGTGAGGGTAGCGTGCCAGTAGACGCAGATTCTTAATCGTGCGGTTCAGCCATGACCGGCCACGACGATCAGTGCGGTACCTGGCATGCAGGGAGAGTGGTAGATCAATACTGGCACTGATGGAAACCCGGTGCCGGTCAAACAGGTCATACAGTTTGTGGAAGTTAAACAGGTTGGTCTTCAGATGGGGGGCTGATTTGCGGTAGCCCAGGGCGTTCAGCTGGTCAAAGTGATCCAGGTAATGGCGATTGATGGTGGTAAACAGCCCTTCCAGCACCTTTGCAGGCAGGGTGGTGACCTCACCACCATGCAGTGAGACATTAAACGGCAGCACGCCAGCGTCCAGAAACATCTGCAGCGCCTGCTGCAAGGTGGCCACTGCCCTGCCTGCATCCAGCTTCAGGGTGGTTGGATCGGTCTGGCTGCCCAGATAGCAGTAGCGACAGGAAAGGTTGCAGCAGAGGGTGGGCACATACAACAGGTGGATATGCCGGGAAAACTGCCGGATGGCAGGGCTATTAGCAGCCGATGATGTCAGGGGTTACTCCTGAAAGCCGCGCCAGAATCTTCTCGCAGGCCTTGTCAAACTTGGCGGTCTTATTGGCCTTGATCTTGAAATCCTTGCGGGCATTGGTGGGGAACTTTTCTGCCTCAACCGTCATCCGCTTGCCCTTTTCTGAAAACAGGGTCAGCACCTGACGTTTCCGGTCCAGCTGTGCCTTGGCCACACTGCTGTAGTAGATAATCCCATCCCCCACAATCAGGTAACGGGGCGCAATGATCAGGGTTTTACGCATCCCTTCCCGGACCAGGTAGATGACAATTCCCAGCGGCACCAGCAGACCAACCACAAACCAGACCCCGAAGTTGGCGGCACCAATAATTGAGCCAAACAGACAGACAATCAGCAGCGCCACCAACCCAGCATTACTGCCGCCTTCTACCTTATATTTAAACGCTGCCGGTCCCTTGGTTTCCATGCTGCATAGAATACCGCTACTTCTGGACATTGGCAAGCAGACCAATCAATACATAAATTGCACAACCACATCACACATAATGTACACACGCGTCAACAGACACCGACCACAATCTGCATCTCAGATAACACAACACCAAATAAATCAGGCCAGTTATGAAACAAATCAGATTTGGCATCCTCCCTGCTAATCAGAACAGCAAGAACTACAAAGGAGGACGCCATGCATACACTGACCCTACGACTACTGGTAGCAACAGTTCCACTGATACTGTTGATGAGCATCATCATTCTATCCGAAATCATCAAAAAACATCACGGCAAACGGACCATCAAGAAAGCAGCTGCGGGCGCGCTCAGGGGCCTGGCCCAAGGCCAGCACATAAGAATCTGACCATCCGGCGGTGCGATCATGGAATTACTGTGCTATTATCTCCGCATCCCCTGTTTATGGACATCATTGACACACTCTCTACGCGAGGTTTTCCCCATGCCAAAGCAGTCCCCCGGCTTAACCGCCCTGAATGCCACCCAGTTTCTGGGCGCCATGAACGACAACATCCTGAAGCTGTTGATTGTCTTTTTCCTGATCCATCTGCAGGGACCGGAAAAAGCCGGGATTATCACCGCATCGGCAGGGGTTGCCTTTGTGCTGCCGTTTCTGATTTTCTCTGCACCGGCGGGTGGTCTGGCTGACCGCTACAGCAAGGCACGGGTCAGTGTCGGGGTCAAGCTATTAGAGGTTGTGGTGACCCTGCTGGCGGTGCTGGCCTTTGCCAAGGGGATCGCCTGGCTGCTCTACCTGATCCTGTTCATGATGGCCACCCACAGCGCCTTCTTTGCCCCGGCCAAGTACGGCATTATCCCGGAACTGGCCCCGCGCGAAGAGCTGTCACGGGCCAACGGCCTGATCGAATCATTCACCTTTTTGGCCATTATCTTCGGCACCGCCCTGGCCTCGGTGCTGACCCAGGCTGCATCCGGCAGGTTCTGGCTGGCTGCCTGTTTCTGCCTGCTGGTGGCAATCATCGGCCTGCTCTGTTCCCTGCAACTACCCAAGGTGGCGGCAGCCGCGCCAGAGCGCCGCATCCGTATCTTTCCGGCAGAAATCTTCCGCACCCTGCAGCATGTCTGGCATGACCGCTGGCTGATGCTGGCCATTATCGGCTCGGCCTGGTTCATGCTGGTGGGGGCCTTTACTCAACTGAACCTGATCGGCTACGGCATCCAGCAACTGGGCATGTCCGCCGACAACAGCAACTACCTGTTTCTGGCCTCTGCCCTGGGGATTGCCGGTGGTTCGCTGCTGGCAGCAAAACTGTCCGGCAAGGATGTGGAGTTCGGCATCGTGCCGTTGGGCGCCATCGGCCTGACAATTGCGCCGATCCTGCTGCACAACGCACCAGCCAACCTAGCCACGGTGCTGGCCATCATTGTCCTGTTCGGCATCAGCGCCGGCCTGTTCTCCCTGCCGCTGCAGACCTTTATCCAGATGCGCTCTGAACCGGCCATCCGGGGCGAGGTGCTGGCTGCCTCAAGCTTTGTCAACTGGGTGGGGATTCTGATCGCCGCCGGGCTGACCTATCTGTTCAGCGGGCCGATGCAGATGACCGCTGCCCAGGGCTTCAGCGTTATGGGTCTGATCACGCTGCTGCTGACCCTGATCACCATCCGCTACCTGCCGGATTTCCTGCTGCGCTTTGTGGCCCTGGTGGTGATGAACCTGCTGTACAAGATTCGGGTGGATGGCAAGGACAATGTACCGCTGGATGGCCCGGCCCTGCTGGTGGCCAACCATGTCTCCTGGATTGATGCCCTGCTACTGGTTGCCACCCAGACCCGCCGTATCCGTTTTGTGATGGATCGCTCCATCTACGAGACCCCGGCCCTGAATCCACTCTTTAAACTGATGGGGGTGATTCCGGTCTCTGCCAAGGATGGTATTGCCGGGTTCAAGGAATTTCTGCGCTCCACCAAACAGGTGCTGGATGAAGGCTATCTGGTCTGCATCTTTGCTGAAGGGGAGATCACCCGCCACGGCAGCCTGAATGCCTTCCGGCCCGGCTTTGCCAAAATCGCCCAGGCAACCGGGGTGCCGATTATTCCGGCCTACATCGGCGGCGCCTGGGGCAACATCTTCAGCTATGCCCGTAACCGCCATATTTACCTGAACCGCTATCCCATGCATATCCTGTTTGGCACGCCGTTGGCTGCAGATCAGGCAACCCAGGCCCGCACTGCCGTAATGGAGCTGTCAGTGCGCTACTTTGAGGCCCGCAAGCATCAACGCCTGCCGTTGGCTGATGCCTTTGTCCGCACTGCCCGCAGCAACTGGTCACACCCGGCGGTCAATGACACCACTGGTAAGAGCCTGACCTACGGCCAACTGCTGACCGGTAGCCTGCTGGTTAAAAACCGGCTGCAGCCGCTGCTGTCCGGCAAACAGGTGGGGATTCTGCTGCCCCCTTCAGCCGCTGGCTTTACTGCCAACATCAGCCTGACCCTGCTGGGCAAGGTGCCGGTTAACCTGAACTACACCGCTTCACGGGATGCCTTTGCCTCCTCACTGGAACAGGCAGAGATCAGCTGCGTGGTTACCTCCAAAAAGGTGCTGGAGAGGTTGCCTGATCTGCCGATGCCTAAAAGCATCATCCTGTTGGAAGAGGTGATGCAAGGGCTGGGATCGCTGGAAAAACTGAAGTCTTTGGCTGCTGCCAAACTGGCGCCGTTGGCTACCCTGGTGGTTGGCAATCCGGCCCCGGATGACACCGCCACGGTCATCTTCTCATCCGGCAGCACCGGCACTCCCAAAGGGGTCATGCTGTCGCACCACAACATCCTTTCCAACATCGAATCCCTGCGGGCCGTGTTCCAGCCGGATCAGAACGACCGGGTGGCCGCAGTGCTGCCGTTGTTCCATTCACTGGGCTTTACCGGCACCCTCTGGCTGCCGCTTCTATCCGGCTTCTCCTCGGCCTGCCACAGCAACCCGCTGGAGGCGACACAAGTGGTCAAACTGGTACGCAATGAAAAGGCCAGTATCCTGATCGCCACCCCCACCTTCCTGTCTGCCTACCTGCGCAAGGCAGATCCAGAGGATTTTAAATCCCTGCGGTTGGTGATTACCGGGGCTGAAAAGCTGAAAACAGAACTGGCCAACGCCTTTGAAGAGAAGTTTAACCTGCGCCCCCTGGAAGGCTACGGCGCAACCGAACTGTCACCGGTTATCTCCCTGAACATCCCGGATGTGGATATCGGCGGCATCCGCCAGAAAGGGCAACTGCCGGGCAGCGTGGGCAGGCCGATCCCTGGCGTGGCAGTACGGATCAGCGACCCGGACAGTGGCGTAGTGCTGGCTGATGGCAAACCAGGTCTGATTGAAGTGGCTGGCCCCAACCTGATGACCGGCTACCTGGGCAGGCCGGACGAGACCGCCAAGGTGATCCGGGGCGGCTGGTACAACACCGGCGACATCGGCTACATCAATGATGAAGGCTTTGTGGTGATCACTGACCGGCTGGCCCGCTTCAGCAAGATCGGCGGCGAGATGATCCCCCACGGCGCAGTGGAGGAACGGTTACTGGCAGCACTGGCCAGCACCGACCTGCTGCTGGCAGTCACTGCTGTGCCGGATGAGAAAAAGGGAGAGCGGATTGCCGTGGTCTTTGACCAGACCCAACTGGATGAGGCCAAGGTTAAACAGGCCATAGAACAGGCTGAACTGCCTAACCTCTGGAAACCGTCCTTGCTGGTGGCAGCTGAGGCGATACCGCTACTGGGTAGTGGCAAGCTGGATCTGAAGGGGTTGAAAAAGTTGGCTGAGGCGGCGGCGTAAAAACGGGTTTCTCACCAAGGCGCCAAGAACGCGCAGAACAGCAGGCGGAACCCAACAAGCAAGCAAAGGATCTACAGCATGACTGAATCCCGAATCATACTCTACACCACTCCCGACGGTGACATTAAAGTTGACACCGTCGTGCAGAATGAAACCATCTGGATGCCCCAGACTGCTATGGCGGAGCTTTTTGGCGTGCAACGCCCGGCAATCACCAAGCACCTGAAAAACATTTTTGAAAGCGGGGAGTTGGATGAGCACGTGGTAAGTTCCATTTTGGAACTTACCACGGTACACGGAGCGATACCGGGTAAAACGCAGACCAAGGCGGTCAAGTATTACAACCTGGATGCCATCATCGCCGTAGGCTATAGGGTCAATTCCAAGCGTGCCACCCAGTTTCGCATCTGGGCTACCAGTATCCTGAAAGAGTACATCATCAAAGGCTTTGCCATGGATGATGAGCGGCTGAAAAAAGCCGATACCTGGGACTATTTTGACGAGTGGTTGGCTCGCATCCGGGATATCCGGGCGTCAGAAAAGCGCTTTTACCAGAAAATCCGTGATATCTATGCCACCGCCATTGATTATGACAAAAACTCCGAGCAGGCCCAGTTGTTTTTCAAGAAGGTTCAGAACAAGATGCTCTGGGCCATTACCGGCAAGACCGCCGCAGAATTGATCGAATCGCGCAGCAATACTGAACTGCCCAACATGGGGCTGACCTCCTGGCAGGGTTCCATTGTCCGTAAGCCGGATGTGGCCATTGCCAAGAACTATCTGCAGGCCGATGAAATCAAGGATCTCAACGAGATTGTCACCATGTATCTGGACTATGCGGAA
>CAZNWF010000033.1:0-24416 GCA_964576485.1 uncultured Geobacter sp.
TACTAACGCATGAAAGCAATCCTTGCGCTGGCTGATGGGCGCATCTTTGAAGGCAAATCATTTGGAGCCGGTGGTGAAACCTCCGGTGAGGTGGTATTCAACACCGCCATGACCGGTTATCAGGAGGTGCTGACTGATCCCTCCTACAAGGGACAGATGGTCACCATGACCTACACCCAGATTGGCAACACCGGCATCAACCCTGAAGATATCGAGAGCCGTGGCCTGTTTCTGTCTGGTTTTATTGTGCGGGAGTATCTGGACTTTCCTTCCAACTTCCGTTCCACCATGTCTCTGGATGCGTATCTGAAAGAGCATGGTGTGGTTGGTATCCATGGACTGGATACCCGTGCCCTGACCCGTCATCTGCGGGATAAGGGAGCACAGAACGGGATCATCTCCACCGTTGATTTTGATCATGCCTCGCTGGTGGCCAAAGCCAGAGCAGTTCATAGCATGGCTGGCCTTGATCTTGCCTCTGGCGTCTCCTGTGACAAGCCGTACCATTGGACTGAAGGGGCCTGGAAACTGGGAGAAGGCTATCCCCAGATTGATCCCACAACTCTAAAATACAAGGTAGTGGCCTATGATTTTGGCATCAAGTACAACATCCTGCGCTGTCTGGTGGATGCTGGCTGTGATGTGACCGTGGTACCAGCTACCTTCCCGGCCGAAGAGGCTTTGGCCATGAATCCTGATGGCATCTTCCTCTCTAACGGTCCTGGTGATCCAGAGCCGTTGGTGGCTGTGCAACAGGAAATTTGTAAGTTTATCGGCAAGAAGCCGGTTTTTGGCATCTGTCTGGGGCATCAGCTGTTGGGACTGGCTCTGGGGGGTAAGACCGTCAAGCTGCCGTTCGGCAACCACGGTTCCAACCTGCCGGTCATGGATATGTCCACCCGTGTTGTAGAGATAACCTCTCAGAATCATGGTTTTGCGGTGGACCTGGATTCGTTGGGCACGGATGCCTGTCTGGGGCATGAAAACCTGAATGACCAGACCGTTGAAGGTATCCGGCATTGCAGTCTGCCGATTTTCTCAGTACAGCATCACCCTGAGGCATCACCCGGTCCCCATGATTCGCAGTATCTGTTTGGACGGTTTGTTGAAATGATGGAACAGTATAAAGGCCAATAGCACGCGGATGACGCGGATTAAGCTGGTTTTCGCTGATTTTTTAACTGTTTTTGTGGATTCTGATCTGCGTCAATCCGTTTAAATCAAATTTGATCCGCGTGCCATAAAGAGTCTAAGGTTTTAAATGAATTATCATGTTCTTTATCAATCAGGTGAACTGCTGCAGCGGGTTCGTACGGCGTATCAAAGGTTGACCAGCTGCGACCTCTGCCCCCACCGTTGCGGCGTAAACCGGATCAAGGGGGAACAGGGCAGGTGTCACAGCGGGCTCAAGCCGCGGATCGCTTCAGCTAATCTGCACCGTGGGGAAGAACCGCCGATCAGCGGCAGTAACGGCTCCGGCACGATCTTTTTTTCCGGCTGTACCCTGCGCTGTCTCTTCTGCCAAAACTTCCCGATCAGTCAGCAGAACCATGGCGAGACGGTCAGCACAAAAGAGTTGTCCGTCAAGATGCTGGCCTTGCAGAAACGTGGGGCTCACAATCTTAATCTGGTGACTCCTACCCATTGGCTGCCTCAACTTCTGGCTGCGCTCTGGTTGGCTATTCCACAGGGATTTAACCTGCCGATAGTATGGAACTCCAGTGGGTATGAGACGGTAGAGGCGTTGCAACTGCTGGATGGCGTGGTGAGCATCTATCTGCCGGATATGAAGTATGCTGATGATGTTCAGGCTGAGGAGCTGTCCGGCGCTCCTGGCTACACAGCATTCAATCGTGCTGCAGTTTTTGAGATGCTACGCCAGGTGGGACAACTGCAGGTTGATCATAACGGGATTGCAACCCAGGGGCTGATCATTCGTCATCTGGTGTTGCCGCAGGCCAGGGCTGGTTCAGTTGAGACATTGCCCTGGATAGCTGACCAGTTGGGGGGTGAAACCAACATCGCCTTGATGAGCCAGTATTTTCCTGCCTGGGAAGCAACAAACAAAGACGGGATCAATCGTGCCCTGACCCATGACGAGTATGATGCTGCAGTAGAGGCGCTTGAAGAGGCAGGTCTTGAAAACGGCTGGGTGCAGGAGCTGGATCAGGATCGAGAGCGTATTTAGATTTGTCGGGAAGAGGTTTTCGTGAAAGAACTACTCAATACCTGTGCAAAAATTGAAAGAGCGGTCAGCGATCTCTACTTTCAGTTCGAGCAACTCTATGCTGCTACCCCGCAACTTTCAACTCTGTGGCACAAGACAGCCTTGGAAGAGTTGAGTCATGAACAGCAGTTCCTGCTGGCCAGCCGTCTCTATTCGTCACAGCTGACCCCCGATGGCTCAATCAGTGTTGAGCGGCTGAATAAGATTCTTGATGC
Organism: uncultured Geobacter sp.; assembly: GCA_964576485.1. Classification (GTDB taxonomy): domain Bacteria; phylum Desulfobacterota; class Desulfuromonadia; order Geobacterales; family Pseudopelobacteraceae; genus Trichlorobacter. The sequence continues at coordinate 2,443 of CAZNWF010000033.1, forward strand.
TGTTCGCGGGGTGCACGACAAGATTTTGCAGGCGCCGCCAAGCCCGGAACAGGCCTTGAAACTTGCTATCAGTCTGGAAGAACAGTTGGTTGAAACCCACCTTAAGGCAGTGCTCTGTTTTGATGACCAATCAGTTAACCGGCTCTTTCAGGCCATGATGGCAGCCGACCATGAGCATGTGGCAGCTTTACAAAAGTTTCTTGCTACAGGTGAACTAACCGAACCGGTATGAGAACGGTTGCCCTGCTGTTTATATCCAATATTTTCATGACCTTTGCCTGGTATGCCCACTTAAAGAATCTGAGCAGCCGGCACTGGTTTATCGCAGTTCTGGTCTCGTGGGGGATCGCGTTTTTTGAGTATCTGGTGCAGGTGCCGGCCAACCGGATTGGCTATCACGGTTCATTCAGTCTGGCGCAGCTTAAGATTACCCAGGAAGTGATTACCCTGGCTGTGTTTGTCCCGTTTGCCGTGTTGTATATGGGTGTTCCACTGAAGCTTGATTACCTCTGGGCCGGCTGTTGTCTGGCCGGAGCAGTTTACTTTATTTTCCGTTAGCAGGTTGTTGCCATGATCAAACAACGGTCATTACCATCGGATATTTCAGAGCGTTTACAACGACTTGCAATAAAGCTTCAGGAGGATACACGGGTGGGATTTGCCTACCTTTTCGGGGGGATGGCGTCTGGCAACAAAAAGCCACTTTCAGATGCTGATATAGCTGTTTTTTTGAATGAATATTCAGGAAATCCAGAACTTAAACTGGCGTTTATTGGTGAGCTCTCTGATATCTTAGGTACAGATGAGGTTGATCTGGTTATATTGAACACAGCGCCGATTAGTCTGGTTGGTCGTATCCTAAAGACAAAACGATTGCTTGCCGACAACCAACCGTTTCTGAGACATCGATTCGAGTCGTTATCCTTACGGGAGTTTTTTGATTTCAAACGCCTTGAACAGGCTGTGTTGGATCGGAGGTTTGCTTGATGGTAGATAAGGCAATTATTCAGAGGAAACTTGCCTCATTGCTTGAATACCGTAACCAGCTTGAGGAATATTCATCCATTTTGGTTGATGTTTATCGTGCCGATTGGAAAACCCAGCGGATTGTAGAGCGGACGCTACAGATGATGATTGAGCTTTGCGCTGACATTGCCGGTCACATTATCAGTGACAACTGTTGGCGTACCCCCGAAACCTATGCTGAAACATTTCGTGTGCTGGGTGAGCAGGCACTGCTTACCCCTGAACTGACCTCCGTCATGGAGAAGATGGCTAAATTCAGGAACGTTGTTGTGCATCAGTATGAAGCAGTTGATGCCGAAATTGTGGTGCTGGTGCTAAGAAAGCATCTTAATGATTTTAACCGATACAGCGAAGCCATCATTGACCGGCTTTTAAGGTGACAAGAAGTATAAGGCACTAATTATTTCATGTAGTTATTTGATAACAACACGAAGGAGTAACGTGTATATGCCTAAAAGAACAGACATCAAAAAAATCCTGATTATCGGGGCAGGACCGATCGTGATCGGCCAGGCCTGTGAGTTTGATTATTCCGGTACCCAGGCCTGTAAGGCACTGAAAGAGGAAGGCTATGAGGTGGTGCTCTTAAACAGCAACCCGGCCACCATCATGACTGACCCTGATTTTGCGGACCGTACCTATGTGGAGCCGGTTACCCCAGAGATTCTGGCCAAGATCATTGAAAAAGAACGTCCAGACGCTGTGCTGCCTACCCTGGGAGGGCAGACTGCCTTGAATACAGCTGTCAGCGTGGCTGAGATGGGGATTTTGGACAAGTTTGGGGTTGAACTGATCGGCGCCAAACTGCCTGCCATCAAAAAGGCTGAAGACCGTACCCTGTTCAAGCAGGCCATGGAGAAGATTGGTCTGGCAGTGCCTGGATCAGGTTTGGCCCATAATCGTGAAGAAGCGTTGCAGGTCATCAAGCAGATCGGTTTCCCTGCCATTATCCGTCCTTCCTTTACCTTGGGTGGTACCGGCGGCGGCATTGCTTACAATATGGAAGAGTATGAGCGGATGGCCATGGTGGGGATTGATGCCTCACCAACCGATGAAATTCTGGTTGAAGAATCGGTCATTGGCTGGAAGGAGTATGAGCTTGAGGTGATGCGCGACACGGCTGACAACGTAGTGATCATCTGCTCCATTGAAAACTTTGACCCCATGGGGGTTCACACCGGCGACTCCATTACCGTAGCACCGGCCCAAACCCTGACTGACAAGGAATACCAGATCCTGCGGGATGCCTCGCTTAAGATCATCCGTGAGATCGGTGTTGATACTGGCGGCTCCAACATCCAGTTTGGCATCAACCCCCGTGATGGCCGTCTGGTGGTAATTGAGATGAACCCGCGAGTCTCCCGTTCATCGGCCCTGGCCTCCAAGGCCACCGGTTTCCCGATCGCCAAGATCGCGGCCAAGCTGGCTGTTGGCTATACGCTGGATGAGATTCGCAATGACATTACCCGTGAGACCCCGGCCTGTTTTGAGCCGACCATCGACTATGTGGTCACCAAGATCCCCCGTTTTACCTTTGAAAAATTCCCGGCTGCGGATGCCACACTGACTACTCAGATGAAGTCAGTGGGCGAGGTGATGGCCATTGGCCGGACTTTCAAGGAGTCGTTCCAGAAGGCGCTCCGTTCTCTTGAAATTGGTGTCTGCGGTTTTGATTCAAAAATGTTTGATCTTGGCAGTGAGACCCGCCGTTCCCTGACTGACCATGAGCAGCAACTGTTGCTGGAGAAGCTGAGTATCCCTAATGCAGATCGTCTCTGGTATCTGGGGGATGCCCTGCGCAGTGGCATGACCGTTGATGAGGTGTACAAGCATACCGCCTTTGACCCCTGGTTTGTGAACAACATGCGTCAGATCATTGAAAAGGAAGATGAACTGAGGGGCCTGAATCCAACTGCTGTTACCCGTGATCAGTTATTTGAAGCCAAACAGTATGGCTTTTCTGACAAAATGCTGGCAAAGCTCTGGAAGATCAGCGAAGACCAGGTGCGTGAACTGCGCTGGAGCCTGAAGGTGCGTCCAGTGTACAAACGGGTGGATACCTGTGCAGCCGAGTTTGTGGCCTATACCCCCTATCTCTATTCAACCTATGAGGAAGAGTGCGAGGCGCAAGCGACTGACCGTAAAAAGATTATCATCCTGGGGGGCGGACCCAACCGGATCGGTCAAGGGATCGAATTTGACTACTGCTGCGTGCATGGCGTCTTTGCCCTGGCAGAGGATGGTTATGAGACCATCATGGTCAACTGTAACCCGGAAACAGTTTCCACTGATTATGACACCTCTGACCGGCTCTACTTTGAGCCACTGACTCAGGAAGATGTGCTTGAAATAGTTGCCAAGGAAAATCCGGTAGGTGTCATTGTCCAGTTTGGCGGTCAGACGCCGCTTAAGTTGTCAGTGGCCCTTGAAAAGGCAGGTGTACCGATTATCGGTACCAGCCCGGATGCCATTGACCGGGCTGAAGATCGTGAGCGGTTCCAGGAAATGTTGCATAAGTTGAACCTGCTGCAGCCTGCTAACGGTACAGCCCGTTCCTTTGAAGAGGCTGAAGAGGTGGCCAACCGGATCGGTTATCCGGTGGTGGTGCGCCCTTCCTACGTGTTGGGTGGGAGGGCCATGGAAATTGTCTATGATGTTGAGAATCTGCGGCGCTACATGACCACTGCGGTCCAGGCTTCACCTGAACACCCGATCCTGGTGGATAAGTTTCTGGATGCAGCCATTGAGATCGATGTGGATGCACTCTGTGACGGCAAACAGGTGGTGATCGGCGGGATCATGGAGCATATTGAAGAAGCAGGTATTCACTCCGGCGATTCAGCCTGCTCCTTGCCGCCCTACTCGTTGTCTCAGGAGCTGATTGCTGAAGTCCGCCGCCAGACCGAGATCATGGCCCTTGAACTGAACGTTATCGGCCTGATGAACGTCCAGTATGCAGTCAAGGATGGCACCATTTATATTCTTGAGGTTAATCCTCGTGCGTCCCGTACAGCTCCGTTTGTTTCCAAGGCCACCGGTCGTCCTCTGGCAAAGATTGCTGCCCGGATTATGGCAGGCAAAACTTTGGCAGAGCTCGGTGTTTCCGGAGATATTGTGCCGGATTACTTCTCAGTCAAAGAAGCGGTCTTTCCGTTTGTCAAGTTCCCTGGTGTTGACACCATTCTGGGGCCTGAGATGAAGTCAACCGGTGAGGTAATGGGGATTGGTGATACCTTTGCTGAAGCCTTTGCCAAATCCCAGCTGGGCGCCAATGTCAAGATGCCGCTATCCGGCAATGCCTTTATCAGCGTACGGGATGGAGACAAGAAACATGTTGTCACTGCTGCTGAAAAACTGTATAAAGCCGGATTCGGCATCATTGCCACCGGCGGCACTGCATCATTTCTTGAAGAAAAAGGGATTCCGGTGCGGCGGATCAACAAGGTCATGGAAGGCCGTCCTCATATTGTTGATGCCTTGAAAAACGGTGAGGTGCAGCTGGTGATCAACACCACCCAGGGTGCCCAGGCCGTTGCAGATTCATTCTCCATCCGCCGTGAAGCCTTGATGCACAGCGTTGCCTATTACACCACTGCAACCGGCGCCAATGCCGCTGTTGATGCCATTATTGATCTCAAAGGGCATGAACTACGGGTTAAGCCGCTGCAGGATTATCTTTGTCAGGAGCAGAAGTAAACGATGTCCACTAATATACCGCTTACCAAAGAGAGTCATGAGGCGCTTCAGGAAGAACTGAAGCGCTTGATCAGAGAAGAACGTCCCAAAGTGATTCAGGATATTGCTGAAGCGCGCAGTCATGGTGACCTCTCAGAAAATGCTGAATATGACGCTGCCAAGAACCGCCAGGGATTCATTGAAGGCCGTATTATGGAGCTGCAGGGCAAGCTGGCCCGTGCCCATGTGGTTGATCTGACCGGCCTCAAGCCGGATAAGGTGGTCTTTGGAGCCACCGTCACCCTGTATGACACCGCATCAGAAGAAGAGATTACCTACAAGATTGTTGGCGAGGATGAGGCAGACATCAAACTGGGCAAGATCTCCTGCACCTCTCCGGTAGGTAAGGCGCTGATCGGTCATAAGCTGGATGATTCAGTCAAGGTCAAGGTGCCAGCCGGCACCAAAGAATATGAAATCATTGAGATTAAATACGAGTAGGGGGCAGGGTATGGCACAGGCAGCTAAAATTACCAAAGATATGACTTTTTTAGAGATGTTGCGGACCTATCCCGAGACCGCCAAGGTTCTGAAGAAGTACAACCTGGCTTGCGCCGGCTGCATGGGGGCCCAAAGTGAGCCGATTGACCTGGGAGCGATCAACCATGGACTAGATCCAGAACAGCTGTTGGCTGATCTGAATGCTGCGGTAAAATAACTAGTTAGAAAAAACAAGCTCCTTTAAAGACCAGTAAAAAATGTAACCACTAGCTTGTCTTCAACTCTCTTTTGAACCGATTGCCATACAAGGTTTATTAGGCTGAAACTTACGAAAGTTACGTTGCATGTTCTCTAGTAAAAAGGCGGGATCACAAAGTATCCCGCCTTTTCTATAGCATTGGGGTGGTATTTACTTACTTCTTGATATTATAAAAAACATTGTGTCCTTTGAACTCTGCAGTGGTGTCCAGTTCATCTTCAATCCGCAGCAGCTGGTTGTACTTGGCCACCCGGTCAGTTCGGCAGAGCGAGCCGGTTTTGATCTGCCCAGCGTTAACGGCCACTGCCAGATCAGCCAGGGTGGTGTCTTCGGTCTCGCCGGAACGGTGGGAAATAACTGTGGTGTAACCGGCCCGTTTGGCCATTTCAATTGCCTCTAATGTCTCAGTCAGGGTTCCAATCTGGTTCAGCTTGATCAGGATAGAGTTGGCAATCCCTTTCTGGATACCTTCCTTGAGGATGGAGGGGTTGGTCACAAACAGGTCGTCACCCACGATCTGAATTTTTTTGCCCAGGCGGTCGGTCATCAGCTTCCAGCCATCCCAGTCATTTTCAGCCATGCCGTCTTCAATGGAGATAATCGGGTACTTGTTGACCAGATTTTCGTAGAACGCAACCATCTCTTCCCGTGTTTTTTCCTTCTGCGGCTCGTTCTCCAGGGTGTAGGTCCCTTTTTCTTTATTAAACAGCTCGGATGAGGCCACGTCCAGGGCCAACAGCACATCTTCGCCCGGCTTGTAACCAGCCTTGACGATCGCTTCCATGATCACTTCCAGAGCCTCTTCGTTGGACTTCAGGTTAGGGGCAAAGCCACCCTCATCACCGACAGCGGTGTTGTAACCTTTGGCCTTCAGCACCCCTTTTAGGGCATGGAAGATCTCTGCCCCCATACGGAGCGCTTCCTTGAAGCAGCAGGCCCCGGCAGGCATGATCATGAATTCCTGAATATCCACGTTGTTGTCGGCATGGGCGCCGCCGTTGATGATGTTCATCATTGGCAACGGCAGTTCGCGAGCATTGGCTCCGCCGATATATTTGTAGAGTGGCATGCCAGCTTCTTCAGCAGCAGCCTTGGCAACCGCCAGTGAGATTCCCAGAATTGCGTTGGCGCCCAGGTTACTCTTAAACTCAGTGCCATCCATTTCCAGCATCCGTTGGTCAATGCCAACCTGATCACTGGCTTCCATGCCGATCAGTTCATCAGCAATCCGGTTGTTGACGTTGTCAACTGCCTGAAGTACACCTTTGCCCAGATAGCGGCCTTTGTCGCCATCACGCAGTTCCAGTGCTTCGCGCTCGCCGGTTGATGCACCGGAGGGCACTGCTGCCCGGCCAAAGGCCCCGGACTCAAGAAACACCTCACATTCAAGGGTTGGATTACCGCGGGAATCCAGAATCTCCCGTGCATAGATATCAATAATTTCGCTCATCACTGCCTCCTTATGGAATTAAATGAATCCTGTATTTTATAGCACAGGACAAAGAAATGAAAAGTGGCAAAGTACTAACTATATTATTTATGATGTCTTATAGACCCTGTCTCTTTTCCGCTACTTCCCAAATATTCTGACAGAAAGGCCTGCTTGTAGGCTATGAAACGGTTGTCTGCAATGGCCTGACGGATCTCAGCCATCATCTGCAGATAGAAGGTGACGTTGTGAATGGCTGCCAAGACTGCCGAGAGCACTTCGTTTGCGGCAAACAGGTGGTGCAGGTAGGCCCGGCTGAAATTCTGGCAGGTGTAGCAGTTGCAGGAGGGATCAGTCGGGAAAAAATCCCGCTTATAGTTCTTGTTGGTAACCCTGATCTTGCCGCGACGGGTGAACAAGGTGGCACTGCGGGCATAGCGGGTGGGGATCACGCAGTCAAACATATCCATGCCCCGTTCAACGCTTTCCAGGATATCTTCCGGCAGACCAACTCCCATCAGGTAGCGTGGCTTGTCTTCAGGCAGGTGCGGTGCCGTCCAGCCGACTACTCGTTTCAGCAACTCAAGCCCTTCACCTACGCTAACGCCACCAATGGCATAGCCGGGCAGATTCAGTTTGCGCATCTCTTTAGCGCACATGATCCGCAGGTCTTCATAGACTGATCCTTGTACAATACCAAACAGGGCCTGGGTTTCACGGTTGGTCCAGGCGTTCTGGCATTCCTTCAGCCAACGGATGGTCTTCTTGGTGGACTGTTCTGCATAGGCTTTGTCGCAAGGGTAGGGGATACACTCATCAAAGGCCATCATGATATCTGAGCCAAGTTCCTGTTGGATGCCGATCGCCTTGGCCGGATCAAGGTAGATCTCCTCGCCGGTCAGTTCATGTTTAAAGAATACGCCATCTTCAGTGATCCGCTTCTTGGGCAGGGAGAAAACCTGAAAACCGCCGGAATCGGTCAGGATCGGTTTTTCCCAGGCCATGAATTTGTGCAGGCCGCCAGCTTTCTTGACCAGTCCTTCACCTGGTTGCAGGTGCAGGTGGTAGGTGTTGGAGAGGATGATCTGGGCGCCGGTCTCGTGGATCTGGGCCGGGGTAAGAGGTTTCATGGCGCCGTGGGTTGCCACCGGCATGAAGATCGGGGTCTGGATCTCGCCATGGCTGGTCTGAAGTATGCCAAGCCGCGCAGCAGAATCTTTGTCTTTTTTTAGCAGGGTAAAGTTCATGTGATGCTTTCTTGAATGCGTGATTACTTATTGAAAATACTATTACTCATGTGGCAGGCAGCAAAGTGGCTGGAACCTTGTTCAATCAGTGCAGGTGTTTCAGTGCAGCAGATATCCGCAGCATAGGGGCAGCGGGGATGAAAGCGGCAACCTTGGGGCAGGTTGGCTGCTGAGGGTGCTTCATGGGAGTGGATGGCTGGTGCCGGGCTACTGTGCAATGACTTGTGCAGACGTGGGATGGCTGCCAGCAATGCCTGTGTGTAAGGATGACGGCACTGTCTGAACAGTTCCTGTGCCGGTGCAAGTTCTACGATGCTGCCCAGATACATGACCGCTATCCGGTCACTGACGTGCCGTAGTACGCCAAGGTCATGGCTGACCATCAGCATGGTCAGGCCGTGTTGCTGTTTCAACTCTTGCAGCAGGTTGATAATCTGGGCCTGAATTGAGATATCAAGCGATGAAACCGGCTCATCAGCCACCAGCACAGCTGGTTGGGCTGCCAGGGCACGGGCAATACCGATCCGTTGACGCTGACCACCGGAAAACTCATGGGGAAAGCGGTCATACTGATCACTGCCCAGTCCTATCTGTGCCATTAACCTGCCCGTGGTTTCACGAATCATCTGGTTGCCACAGAGTTTGTGAATCAAAAGCGGTTCTGCAATGGTATCGCCAATCCGCATCCGGGGATTTAAGGATGAAAAGGGGTCCTGAAAGATCATCTGTACTGAACGCCGGAAAATACGCTGGTTTTCTGGAGTAAGCTGCCTGATATCAGTGCCTTGGAAGCTGATGCTGCCGCTGTCCGGCTGCAGGAGTCCGGTCAACAGTTTGGCCACCGTAGATTTACCGCAGCCTGATTCACCGGCCAGCCCCAGAGTTTCTCCTGCTTGCAGGCTTAAGGAAACCTGATCAACGGCCTTGAGCATGGCCCTGGTCTGTTTGTCCGGGCCATTTCCTTTAAGCGGAAAACTTTTGTCTGCATTGTGGATGGAGAGGAGATCACTCATGTCAGGTAGTTCCAGCATTTCACCAGATGTCCGGCACCCCTGTCTTGTTCGGCAGGCATCTGTTCAGAACAGATTGGTTTTGCATCAGGGCAGCGCTCTTTGAAGGGACAGCCACTAATCGGTTTATCAAGCCGGGGAGGTTGGCCCGGTATGGTGGCCAGCGGCTGACCTGGCAGGGCATTTTCCGGGAGTGAGGCCAATAGCCCTCTGGTGTAGGGGTGCAGCGGGTTGTTAAGCAGTTCTTCAGTTGCAGCAGATTCCAGAATTTGTCCGGCATACATGACATGCACCCTGTCAGCCCGCTGGGCAACAATACCCAGGTCATGGGTAATCAAGAGTAAAGCCAAGCCTTTATCGCGCCTTAGTTGATCAATCAGTTCAAGTATCTGGGCCTGAATGGTGACATCAAGGGCGGTGGTGGGTTCATCGGCAATTAACAGCTGCGGATTACAGGCCAGGGCCATGGCGATCATGACCCGTTGACGCTGGCCGCCTGAGAGTTGGTGGGGGTAGTCGCCCATCCGTTGTTCCGGTGAGGGAATGCCAACCTGTTGCAATAGTTCCAGGGCCTCTGCCCGTGCTGCCTGCTTATCCAGCCTGCGATGCAGCAGCAGCGGTTCCATCACCTGATCGCCGATTTTTAATACCGGGTTCAGGGAGGTCATCGGTTCCTGAAAGATCATGGCAATCCGGTTACCCCGCAGCAGGCGCAGTTCCTGTTCTGCCAGACCTGCCAGTTCCTGGCCATCAAAGCGGATTGAACCGTTCGCAATTCTGCCGGACGCCGGGATCAACCCCATGATGGAACGGGCAGTCATACTCTTGCCAGAGCCAGACTCTCCCACCAGGGCCACGGTCTGCCCCTGGTCAAGACGCAGATCAGCGTTGTTGACGGCATGCACAATGCCGTGGGGGGTGGGAATACGAACGGTAAGATTATTGATTTCAAGCAGTGCCATGGATCGGCAGTGTAGCCTGCTGTTTCCCGCCTGTCAAACCTCGAAACAGCAGAGGGCAGAACAGGGAAACTGTTTGACAGCCATCATGCTTTATGGTTCTATCTCACCTTTCTGGATTAACTCATGAAATATTTATATTTTTTCATCATAATCATTATATCCCTTCTGTCAGTCGGTCATTCACCAGGGGTCGCCCATGCCTTTGGAACGTCGCAGCCAAGCGAGATGATCCGGGTTGCCATCAGCAAAGGGGCTGATACGGTCACGATTGACGGTGACGGAATACTGGCGACCGATGACACTGGCAAGCCACTTACGCTTGAATTCCCTTCTACATTTCAAAACGAACGGGGCAAGGTACAGGCCGGAAGCAGTTCCAGCCGGTTGATACGTCTTGCTGCGGCTGGTCGGTTGCGCATGAATGGCAAATCGTACCGGGGCATGTTTGAGCTGTCCGTGCAGAACGGAAAATTATTGGTGGTGAATCAGCTCCCCCTTGAACAGTATCTGGTGGGGGTGATCAATAGTGAAATTTCTTCCACCTGGCCCATGGAATCAATCAAGGCCCAGGCGGTGATTGCCCGGACCTTTGCCGTGGCCAAACGGAAGGAACGCAGCAAGGCTCTCTATCACCTTGAATCAACGGTTATGGATCAGGCCTACGAAGGCAGTGATGAAGAGGATAGTCGGGCTGCCCGTGGTGTTGTTGAGACTGAAGGTGAAGTATTGACCTATAACGGTACGGTGATACAGGCTTTTTATCATGCCAATAGCGGTGGCAGGACCGAGGCATCACAGAATGTCTGGGGCATATCCTTGCCCTACCTACAGGGGGTGGAATGCCAGTATGGCCTAACCTCAACCACCAGCAGCTGGGAACAGTCTCTGCCGCTGTCAAAAATTGAAGCAGCTTTGAAATCATTCAAGATCTATGGGCTTAGCGACATCAAGCCCGGCCCACGTAATAATCGTGGCAGGTTGAGGAATGTGGTGCTGGTGACTGAGCGGGGCAATGTGACTCTGCTGGCAACCAAATTCAGGATGGCAGTTGGGTCAACCGTGATCAAAAGCACCAATTTTACCCTACGGGTTGATGGCGGCACTGCCTATTTTAATGGTTCAGGTTATGGTCATGGTGTGGGGTTGTGCCAGTATGGAGCAAAACAGCGGGCCCTGGACGGTTTCAAGTATGATGAAATTCTGACGTACTATTATCCCGGCGCCAAACTGAGTAAGCTCTCTGAACTTAAATAGCCCTTCAGATATGTTAGTTAGTGATTTTTCTTTTGAACTCCCTGATGAGCTGATTGCCCGTTATCCGATGCCAGAGCGTGATGATTCACGTCTGCTGGTGCTGGAACGGCATCAGCAGACGCTGACTGAAACGCGCTTTAAACAGCTGACGGATTGGTTACAGCCTGATGATCTGCTGGTACTGAATGATACCAGGGTGATTCCGGCTCGCCTGTTTGGAAACAAGGAAACCGGTGGGCGGGTTGAGCTGTTTCTGGTGGAGCCACAGCCGGATGCCTGTTGGCGCTGCCTGTTGCGGGCTTCCAAGGCTTGCAAGCCGGGTCAAAAGATCATACTTGGGCAGGGTGTTACTGCCCAGGTGATTGACCGGCTGGGTGAGCAGGATTGGTTGATCCGGTTCCATGGCACCGATGATTTTGATGGCTGGCTGCAGCAGGTCGGTCAGATGCCGATTCCACCCTATCTGAACCGCGCTTCAGAAGAATTGGATCGAGAGCGGTATCAGACCGTGTATGCGGCTGAATCCGGTGCTGTTGCCGCCCCCACTGCCGGGCTGCACTTTACGCCGCAGCTTTTGGAAAGGATCAGGGAAAAAGGAATTCAGCTGGCAACCGTTACCCTGCATGTGGGGTTGGGCACCTTTCAACCAATCCGGGTTGAGCGGGTGCAGGAGCATGTTATCCATCGTGAACGTTATTGCATTCCGCCTGAAACCGCTGCGGCAGTGGCAGCAGCAAAACAGCGGGGCGGTCGGGTGATTGCGGTGGGCACCACTGCCTGCCGGACTCTTGAATATGCTGCGGACGCAGCTGGTCAGGTGCTGCCGGGTAAGGGAGAGGCAGATATTTTTATCTATCCTGGGTATCGTTTCAAAGTGGTTGATGCACTGATTACCAACTTCCATCTGCCTGAATCAACCCTGTTGATGCTGGTTTCTGCCTTTGGTGGTCAGAAATTTATTCTGGATGCCTACCGTAGGGCTGTGCAGGAAAAATACCGATTCTACAGCTATGGCGATGCCATGCTGATTGTGTAGGAGTAGTGGTGCCGGATCATTTCAGATTGTTGCATCAGGATACTGGCTGCCGTGCCCGTACCGGCTGCATAACAACCCCCCACGGTGAGATCCAGACGCCGATCTTCATGCCGGTCGGCACCAGTGCATCGGTTAAGGCGATGCGGCCTGAGAACCTGAAAGATGCCGGTGCCCAGATTATTCTGTCCAACACCTATCACCTCTATCTGCGGCCGGGACATCGTCTGGTGGAACAGATGGGTGGGCTCCATACCTTTATGGCCTGGGATAGGCCGATCCTGACCGATTCCGGCGGATTTCAGGTCTACAGCCTGACCGAGCTACGCAAGATAACCGAGGAAGGGGTGAAATTCCGTTCCCATATTGACGGTTCTCTGCATCTGCTGACACCGGAGTTATCAATCAAGATTCAGGAATCCCTTGGTGCTGACATCATCATGTGTTTTGATGAGTGCCCCCCTGCCGATGCAGACCGGGAGTATGTTGAGCGTTCCCTGGCCATGACCACCCGCTGGGCACAGCGCTGCAAGGATGCCCATTGTCGTGCTGATCAACTGCTGTTTGGTATTGTGCAGGGCGGTCGCTTTGCTGACCTGCGTCAACGCAGCCTGCAGGAACTGCAGGAGATCGGGTTTGACGGGTATGCCCTTGGTGGGCTGTCGGTAGGCGAAACAAAGCCGGTGATGCATGAGGTGATGGATGCCTGCAGTGACCTGCTGCCGGTTGACCATCCCCGTTATATTATGGGGATCGGCACCCCGGAAGATCTGGTTGAAGCGGTCTGGCGGGGCTATGATATGTTTGATTGTGTCATGCCGACTCGCAACGCACGAAACGGGATGCTCTTTACGGGGCAGGGCAGACTGAACATCAAACGCAAGCAGTATGAGGAGGATCAGGGGCCGATTGATCCAACCTGTGACTGTTACGTTTGTCGGACCTATAGCCGATCCTATCTGCGACATCTGTTTCGTTCTGGCGAGATTCTCTCATCCATGCTAAACACACATCACAACATTGCCTGGTATCTGAACCTGATGGCCCGGATGCGTGAGGCGATTACAGAGAACAGATTTGAGGCATTCCGCAAGGAATTTTATCACCAACAACAATCAGAAACTGAAAACAACAAGGAGGAGTAGATCAATGATGATGAACATGCTTGGAGTAGCCTATGCAATGGCACCACCCGCCGGAGGTGCAGGTGCCGCAGCCGGTGGGCCGGCACAACTGTTAGGGACGTTTGGTCCCCTGGTTGCCATGTTTGCAATTTTTTACTTTCTGTTGATCCGTCCCCAGCAGAAAAAGGCTAAAGAGCACAAGGCCATGATTGATGCCCTAAAGGTTGGCGATAGTGTCAAGACCGCTGCTGGTATCCACGGTAAGGTTACTGCTGTGGAAGACCAGGTGGTTACCCTTGAAATTGCCACCGGCGTGAAGATCAAGATTGATAAGCCGTTTGTTACTACAGTCGTAAAATAATTACATGCATAGCACGCGGATGACACGGATTTTGGCGGTTTTACGCGGATATTTTGGTTTTTTGCTTTAAAAATCCGCGTTTATCCGCTTGATCCGCGGTATCCGCGGCCTATTAACAGACTTTATTACAGAAGGAGCCGTGCCAATGCCTAAGGGAGCCGGATGGCGCATCGCCCTGATCGCAGCCTTTGTTGTCCTTTCCTGTATCTATCTGGTACCAACCCTGTCGCCAAAGCTGCCTGAGTGGTGGAAGGGGATGTTACCCAAGGATAAGATCCACCTGGGTCTTGACCTGCAAGGGGGTACCCATCTGGTGCTTGAGGTGGAGACTGCCAAAGCGGTTGAGGGAACTCTGGATCTGGTTGCAACTGATCTGGAAGATACCTTAAACAGCAAGAACCTGCGTTTCAAGCGGATCAGCCGTACTGCAAGCGACAAGGTGTCGATTGTCCTGTACGAAAAAGATACGGCTACTGCGGTTCAGAAGCTGATCAAGGACAAATATCGCGACTATGAGATCATACCCACGGTTGAAGAGGGGGGGATGGTTGGTGTTGCCCTGCGGATGAAGGAGCAGGATATTCAGGATCGCAAGGACAAGGCGGTTGCCCAGGCCCTTGAGACCATCCGCAACCGGATTGACCAGTTTGGCGTGTCAGAGCCGGTGATTGCCCGTCAGGGAATCAACCAGATCGTGGTGCAACTGCCCGGTATCAAAGATCCCCAACGTGCCATTGACCTGATTGGCCGTACCGCACGTCTTGAGTTCAAGATGGTTAAGGAAGGGGTATCCCCCACTGGCGGCGCTATTCCTGAAGACAGTGAAGTGCTGTATGAAAAGCACACTGACCCGACTACCGGCGCAACCACTGAAATCCCGCTGGTGGTACACAAAAAGGCACTGATCACCGGTGACCTGCTGACTGATGCCCAGGTGCGGATTGATTCCCAGTTTAACCAGCCCTATGTCGGGATTGAGTTCAACTCATTGGGGGCGCGCCTGTTTGATCAGATCACTGCTGCCAACGTGAACAAGCGTTTTGCGATTGTGTTGGACAGAAATGTTTACTCTGCTCCGGTTATCCGGGAGCGGATCTCTGGCGGTTCTGCCCAGATCTCCGGTAATTTTACCCAAAAAACCGCCTCTGATCTGGCGATTGTACTGCGTGCAGGTGCTTTGCCGGCACCGGTCAAGATCATTCAGAACGTAACGGTGGGTGCTTCACTAGGTAAAGACTCCATCGACAAAGGCCTGATGGCTGGCGGCATTGGTGTTCTGTTGGTTATCGGTTTCATGGCAATCTACTACAAGCTGTCCGGTATGGTGGCAAACCTGGGTATGGTATTGAACATCCTCTACCTGATGGGGGCCATGTCCGCCCTGGGCGCCACACTGACCCTGCCCGGTATTGCTGCCATCGTATTGCTGGTTGGTATGTCGGTTGACTCCAACGTGATTATCTTTGAAAGGATTCGTGAAGAGCTGCGTCTGGGCAAGTCTCCCAAATCAGCTCTGGAGGCCGGGTATGACAAGGCCTTCCTGACCATCATGGACTCTCACGTTACCGCACTTATCACCGCTGCGGTGCTGTTTCAGTTTGGTACCGGTCCGGTCAAGGGTTTTGCGGTCTCCTTGAGTCTTGGTATCATGATCAACCTGTTTACCTCGTTGATGGGTACCAAGGTGATCTTTGACCTGTTCCTGCATAAAGGGAACGTCAAAAAGATGAGCATATAAAGGAGATACTGCCATGATGGAATTTCTTGGAAAAACCAATATAGATTTTATCGGTAAATGGAAAATATCAGTTGCCATCTCTGCTGTTATTTCGATCATTGGCATCATTGCTATTGTGCAAATGGCTCGCGGTGCTGCCAATATGGGGATTGATTTTACTGGTGGTACCTCCGTCCAGCTTAAGTTTGATAAGCAGATTGCCATGGAGGATGCTCGTAAGGCGCTGCACAATGGAGGTATTGCCGAATTTGAGCTGCAGGAAGTAAAAGAAGGCAACAAGTTGCTGGTTAAGTTGCCCCGCAAGAGCGCCTTGGCTGTGGGTAAGGCTGCAGAGGTAGTACCTGCCGCCTTTGTCAAGGCGGTGCCTGGTTTACAGGTGACGGTAGACAGTACCACCGAGATAGGTCCCTCTATCGGTGATAAACTGCGCAAGGATACCATTATAGCGGTTGTCATCTCCATGCTGGGGATCATCTGCTACATTGCCTGGCGTTTTGACTTCAAATTTGGTGTTGGCGCTGTTGTGGCGACGCTACATGACGTACTGGCCATGTTTGCAGTCTATTATCTGACCGGCAAAGAATTTAACCTGCTGTTCATTACTGCTGTGTTGACCATTGCCGGTTATTCTCTGACTGATACGGTTGTGGTGTTCGACCGGATCAGGGAAAATCTGCACAAGGATCTGAAAGGATCAATGCACAAGATATTCAACACAAGTATTAACGAGGTGCTTTCCCGGAGTATCATTACCTCTTTGACCACCTTCCTGGCTGCTATCGCCCTTTTTATCTGGGGTGGCGAGGTGATTCACGACTTCTCCTTTGCCCTGTTGGTCGGTATTGTGGTGGGGGTCTATTCCTCAGTCTATGTTGCCAGCCCGGTGGTGTTGTTGCTTGAGCAGCGGGCCACGAACAAAGGTGAGAGCGGAGCTGCTCAGCCGGTAAAGGCATAGGAGATACCCATGAACAAGGAGACTACCATTGTTGGTGTTGCGGCCCTGATTATCGGTTTTCTGATCGGTATTATGGTAGGCGGTAAATTCATGGCCGGTTCAAAGGCCTCAACCAGCTCGGCTACAGTGCAGCAGGGTAGCGGGGCCATGGTGAACCCCGGTCAGACATCAGCCCGTATTGCTGAGCTTGAGCAACTGCTTGCCAAAGATCCTAAAAACCTGCAAGCCTGGATCACCTTGGGAAATGATTATTTTGATGCTCAGCAAGCCCAGAAGTCAGTTCAGGCCTACAATAAGGCTCTTGAGCTTGACCCTGCCAATGTAAACGTCCTGACTGATCAAGGGGTTATGTTTCGTGCCCTTGGCTTTTATGATCGAGCCCTGGCCAACTTTGAAAAGGCCAACAAGCTGGATCCCAAGCACCTGCAGAGCCTGTATAATATCGGTATTGTCTATGCTGTGGACTTGAAACAGACCGCCAAGGCCAAGGCTACCTTTGAAGCGTTGTTGCAAAAAGATCAAACCAGTGACCTGGCCAGACAGGCACGAGAGATGCTGCAACAACTTTCAACAACAAAGTAGTTAGAAAGGTTATGAAATCCCCCGCCTGCCGGGGGATTTCTGTTTCTACCATGCACAAACAGTGGATACTTAAACAGACAGACCCGGCCGCGGTTGCCGGTTTGGCAAAGGTGACTGGTCTTTCACCCGTTACCGCCAGTATTCTGGTAAGTCGGGGCCTGACAGAGCCGGGGCAGATCGCATCATTTTTGACGCCAAGTCTTGCAGGTATGCTTGACCCGTTTCTAATGGCAGGGATGGAGCAGGCAGTAGTGCGCCTTGCTGCTGCCCGTAGCAATGCTGAAGCGGTCTGTATTTATGGTGATTATGATGTGGACGGCATCAGTGCCACAGCGTTGCTGGTTTCCGGTTTCCGGGCAATGGGGCTTACTGTCGCTTACCACATTCCCAACCGGATGGAGGATGGCTATGGTCTGAATGGCGATGCACTGCGTCTGATCAAAGAGCGGGGGGGCGGGCTTGCCATCAGTGTTGATTGCGGGGTTACCGCCATTGAAGAAGCCATACTCTGTCGCAGCATCGGGCTGGATCTGATTATTACGGATCACCACCAACCATTGGATCAACTGCCGGATGCACTAGCCGTGATCAATCCTCATCGTCGGGATTGCAGCTATCCATTCAAAGGGTTGGCCGGGGTAGGGGTGGCCTTTAATCTGCTGGTGGCATTGCGCAGCCGACTGCGTGACCAAGGAGCTTTGGGTGATAATGGACCTGACCTGCGACAGTGGCTTGATCTGGTGGCCTTGGGCACGGTTGCGGATCTGGTGCCGCTGGTGGAACAGAATCGTCTGCTGACCGCTGCAGGTTTGCAACGGATGGGTAATGGCTGCCGGATCGGATTGGCTGCCCTGAAACAGGTGGCTGGTGTGAAAGGGAGTGTAAGCAGTGGTCAGGTTGGGTTTCAGTTGGCTCCCCGCCTGAATGCAGCCGGACGTTTGGAAAGTGCGGTGCCTGGTGTTGAGCTGTTGCTTACTGATGATCCTCAGCAGGCTGCTGCACTGGCAGAAGAGCTTGATGCTGCCAACCTTGAGCGCCGGCAGGTGGAGCGTTGCATCTTTGAGGAAGCCATTGCGTTGATTGAGGCGCAGGGTGGGGTCGAACAACGAAAAAGTATTGTACTGTCATCACCAAAATGGCATCAGGGAGTGGTGGGGATTGTGGCCTCCCGGATGGTGGAGTGCTACTACCGTCCCACGCTGCTGGTTGCTGAGCGTGAGGATGGCAGCGGCAAGGGCTCTGGCCGCAGTATTAGCGGTTTTCATCTGCTGGATGCCCTGCATGACTGTTCCGCGCATCTGGAACGGTACGGCGGTCACCGTGCTGCAGCAGGGGTTACGGTTAAACCAGGGCAGATGGCAGCCTTTGCAGATACCTTTGAGCAGGCAGCAGCTGATCGGCTGGGGGATCAGGAGCTGATCCCGCAACTGCTGCTGGATGCTGAACTGCTGCCCAATCAGGTAACCCTGCAACTGGTGCAGGAGCTGCAAGCTCTGGGGCCCTTTGGCATGGGGAATCAGACACCGGTGTTGCTGCTACAGGGAATGAAGGTGGGCGATCTGCGTTGTTTTGGTGAGAACCACCTTAATCTGCGGTTGGAACGGGATGGTTATCAGTTCAGGGCAGTGGGCTGGGGCATGGCGGATCGTGACGTTCCGGCATGTATAGACCTTGCCTGTACGGTAAAGATAGATACCTGGAACAATCGGGAACAGCTTAAATTTGAACTGAAAGATTTTCGAGCAACAGAGGCACCCCATGCAGCGTAATGAACGATTTGATAAGGCTGAACGGATTATCCAGGTAGGCTTCTGGGTCAATGCGGTGCTGATGATCATGAAACTGGCTGCCGGTTACTGGGGGCGGTCTGATGCGGTCTTTGCCGATGGTATTGAGTCTGCCTGTGATTTTATTGCCATTGGCAGTACCATGGTAGCTCTGAAGCTGGGGCGGCAGCCCTATGATGAACAGCATCCCTATGGCCATGGCCGGGCAGAATCTCTGGCTGCCTTGCTGATTTCGCTGGTAATCTGCGCAACCGGTATCTGGATTTTTGTTGATGCAGCTCAAGCCATTCTACGCCATGATTTTAAATCGCCCGGCTGGATTGCGGTTGCAGCTGCAGCCTTAACCATTGTAATCAAGGAATGGCTCTACCGTTTCTCTACAACCACAGGCACACAGCTTGAAAGCCCGTCCCTGCTGGCCATTGCCCAGGATCACCGCAAAGATGCTCTGACCTCGATAGCAACCCTGGCAGGTGTTGTGGGGGCGTTTATTGGCTGGGGTATTATGGACCCGCTGGCAGCAGCGCTGACCTCATTCTTTATCCTGCATATCGGCTGGGAGACCTTTCGCGGGGCTGCCCATGACCTGATGGATGGATCAGTGCATGGTGAGTATATTCAGGATGTTACCACACTGGCTGAAGCGGTGAAGCATGTAGAGCATGTACATGAAATCCGTGCCCGCAGATCAGGACAGTACATCATTATTGACCTGAAACTGGATATGGACCCGAATATGACAGTCAAACAATCCCACGATGTTGCTACTGACGTTAAGCGCCGAATTTTTGAACGTTTTCAAAATGTCGGTGATGTGATGATCCATATCAACCCCCACGATGAAGAGCATGAAGATCTGATCAGGCTGTGAACGAAAGAGGTCAGTCAACCGCACTGGTATAAAAACAGCTGTCTCTCTGAGTTTCTGTTTGTGTTGGTGGTGTGTCATTGATAAATTAGTCTAAAGTGTGGTAAACAGGAATATAAAGACAACTGGAAAGGGTCAGTGGAGTTGCTTTAATACGTTGGATACCGTATCAACTGATTTTTACCGAGCAGTACTTCATATATAGGGTTCCTATCTGTTTTTGCAAAGACCTCCTGACGTTGAACAAGAGTGCATCAAAACCCTTCGAATACCTGAGGTACTTCTGTTTTATCCCCTCGGGCTTCATAAACTCGTAACCTGACTGGACATGGGCTACACGCTATTTCCAGCAATGGTGCCTATCGAATTATCTTTGGATTTCTGCTTGATAACCATGAAATTGTGCTGGTAAACGAGGGTGACCACGATACGGTCTAGTGAAAGGAATGTCTGTATGACCCGCGAAGAAGCTAAAAACAAGATTATCTTTGCCCTGGATGTGGATACCCTGAAGGATATTGATTGTTTGGCTGAAAAACTCTCCAGTAAGGTAGGGATGTTTAAGGTGGGTAAGGAGCTGTTTACCTCTGCCGGGCCTGCTGCGGTTGAGGCTGTCAAAAAGCACGGTGGAGAGGTGTTCCTTGACCTGAAATATCACGATATTCCCAATACGGTGGCCCAAGCCATGCTGGCGGCCGGTCGTTTGGGGGTGAAACTGTCCAACCTGCATGCCCTGGGCGGGCCGGAGATGATGGAAAAGGCCAGTTTGGCAGTGCGCAAGGAGTTCAGTGAAAGTGAGCGTCCTCGGTTACTGGCAGTAACCATCCTGACCTCTTCTACGCAGGCAACGTTGCAGGCAGTAGGGATTGAGCATCCGGTGGAAGAGATGGTGGTGCGGCTGGCAAAGCTGGCCAAAGAGAGCGGCATGGATGGCGTCGTGGCTTCACCTCTGGAGATTGAGGCGATCCGGGCTGCCTGTGGTCCTGATTTTTTGATAGTTACCCCGGGGGTACGACCATCTTTTGCTGCTGTTGATGATCAGAAACGGATTATGACCCCGGCTGAGGCAGTTAAGGCAGGTGCTGATTATCTGGTGATCGGCAGGCCGATTGCCAAGGCAGCTGATCCAATCCAGGCAGCAGAACTGATTGTTGATGAGATTGTGGTGGGTGTGCAATGAAAGAAGATATCCTGTATGGGATAAATCCGGTCAGAGAGGCCTTGCGGGGAAACCGCAAGGCCTTCGAGCTTTTTGTACAGACTGGCGGCACAGACCAGCGGATTGCCAAACTGGCAACTCTTGCAGAGGAAAAGGGGATTGCGGTTCGCCGTCGTGAACGGGCAGACCTGGAGCGGTTGGCTGGAAACCCTCACCATCAGGGGGTGGTACTGAAGGTTGCCCCGTTTATTTATGCAGAACTTGAAGATTTTTTGGCTAACCATCAGGAATCAGAAGGCGGGCTGTTTCTGCTGGTTCTGGATGGTATTCAGGACCCTCAGAACCTTGGTGCCTTGATCCGTTCTGCTGCCTGCGCAGGTGTGCAGGGGGTGATTATCCCCAAAGACCGGGCCTGTGGCATGACACCGGTGGTGGAAAAGGCCTCGGCAGGGGCGGTTGAGACCATACCGGTTATACAGGTTACCAATCTGGTGCAGACCCTTGAACGCCTGAAACAGGTAGGCTGCTGGACCTTTGGTCTGGCCGGGGAAGCGAACAAGGATATCTATCAGGCTGACTATCGTGGTAATCTGGCACTGGTGGTTGGTAGCGAAGGGGAGGGGATCAGGCCGTTGGTGCGTAAGCATTGTGACCTGCTACTTGCCATCCCGCATTACGGCGGCATTTCATCCCTGAATGCCTCGGTGGCAGGGGGAATTGTGTTGTTTGAGGCTGCTCGTCAAAGGTGTAAACCATGAAACCACGGATTAAAACAGCAGGCAAAGTCGGCCCAACCCGCCAAAAGCAGACAGAAACCCGCGAGCAGGAAGCCTCATCAGGGTTACGACGTGGTGTGGCAGTTGATCTGTTGATTGAGCGGCTTGATGATGAGGGGATCGGCATTGCCCATTCCCAGGGCAGGCAGATTCTGGTGGCTGGTGCGCTGCCGCAGGATCGTTGCCTGGCCAGGATCAGCCATATCGGCAAGACGGTTGTCTTTGCTG
>CAZNWF010000034.1:0-24406 GCA_964576485.1 uncultured Geobacter sp.
CAAAACCTACTACCGACAGCTGGATAAAGAGGGGCAACTGCCGTTTTTAGGATCAGTTGCGCCAGCAAGCTTTGTCATGGTAGTTGGTGTTACGAAACATTAAATCGTGCTACCAAATTGAGGCAAGGAGCTGGCAGATGATCCGTACTGTAACAGCAGGACTTATTACCGGGCAGTTGCTTATCGTTGGCACTGCCATTGCGGCAGACGTGAAACTGCCGGAAGTTCTGGTAACGGAAGACCGGATCATTACCCCCACCCGTCAGATCGACGAGACCGTTTCCACCGGCAGTGAAATAAGCAACAAAGGGATTGAACTGCAAGGGTCCAAGGCTGAAACCAGCGTCAACGAGGCGATTAACCTGCTGCCCGGATTGAATACGGAAAGCGCGGATGGTCGCGGTTTGTCCGGTGAGCAGAGCACCATGCGCAGCCGGGGCGTCAGAGGGATGCTGGGAGCCTTAACCGTTGAAGGGGTGCCCAATTACGGCGGCAACCCGATTGGTCCCCGGGATTACCTGTATGATCTGGAAAATATCAGCACCATTGCGGTCTATAAAGGTGCTGTCCCGGCTGATATCGGCACTGGTGTCGGTTCCCGTGGCGGCGCCATAGAACTTCGTCCCGACTGGCCCCATGAAAAATTCGGGGCGCAGCTCAGCCAGGGTGCAGGCACTGACAACTACTATCGCACCTTTCTGCGGCTTGATTCCGGCAAGCTGCCCAACCTTGATACCCGGCTGTCCGGCTCCTATTCTTACACCCAGGCCGATAAATGGCGCGGCCCCGGCGAACTGGGTCCCCGGCATAACTTCAACCTGTCCCTGGCGCAACCGATCACCAGCAAGGCTGATATCAAGCTCTGGTACAACTACAACTCCATCAAACAGGATCTGTACCGCGCACTTTCCTTTGCTGAAACACAAAATCTGGATGCCAACTATTACAAGGATTACAACGCTGCTCTGAGCGGCACAGCAGCCACTGATATCAATTACTACAAGTATAACCACGGTGATTACATCAACCGTGATTTTCTGTCGCTGATCACCATCACGCCAACCGACACGTTGCGTTTTACCCTGAAACCGTACTATGCGGTTGAAGATACGAAGGTGCTACAAGGTAATGCCGCCAACAACATGGTCCAAAAACGGACCAGAGATATTGAACGCACCGGCCTGATTAGCGAAGGCAGTTACGGCACCAAGGCGCTGAAAGGGGTAGTGGGCTACCATTTTGAAGCATCCACCATGGACATCTATATGCAGAATTATGCTCCGACTGCTGCCGGGCTCTCCTACCGGGGCTATGCCGCCTTTGCAGCTGCCGGGACAGCTGCTATCCACAGTCCTTACCTCAAGCTGTCCGGCAATGCAGGCAAGGTTGACTGGCAAGTGGGGCTGAAGTATTTCAACTACGCCGAACCGGCCAGTGACGGCTACCGCAATAGCGGCACCGCCCCCAACTATCCGCTGGTGCGTGACAGCTGGCTGGACCGTTCAAGCCGCAGCTACGACACCTGGCTGCCCACCGCAGGGCTTTCCTATGCCGTTACCGATAGTCTGCAGCTTTACAGCAGCTACGGTAAAAGCTTTATCCGTCCCTATTCCTACCTGCCGCTGGTCAGCACCTACACGACCAATACCAACATCAACCGCTTCAAGGCAGCCGGTATTTCGCTGAACAACCTGTTTGACGGGTACCGGATGGAGGAGTCCGACAACATTGACCTGGGATTGCGCTACAGAGGGGAAAAATTTGAGTTTGCCCCAACGTTTTTCTTTGGCCTGCACAAAAATCTGCTGACTACGGTTTCCGATGCCCGGGTAACCGGCACACCGATCAGCTATCAGCAAAACGTGGGTAAGGCGGTCGGCTACGGTCTTGATCTGGAGATGAGCGCCTTTGTAACCGATTATCTGACCATTTTCCTGAATCCGACCTGGACCAACCTGAGCTATGATGGCGATATCACCTATCAGGGTACCAGACTGGCAAGCAACGGCAAACAGGTGGTGGACACCCCGGAATGGATGTTGAAGAGCGGCATCATCCTCAAGCTGGGTGATTTTGAGATCGCCCCCAAGGTGCGGGTGATTGGTGAGCGCTACGGCGATGTGGAGCACAAGGAGAAGATTGATCCTTATGCTGTGGCTGATCTTTCCCTCAGTTATACCAGAAAGAAGGTCTTGAACCAGGCACAGCTCAAGCTGTCCCTCGATTTTACCAATATCACAGATGAACGCTATGTTGCCGTGATCAACTCTTCCGACGACACCAGGGCAGGGGCCACCAGCTATTACCAGGGTGCTCCGTTTTCAGCCATCGGCAGTGTCAGTGTGCAATTTTAAGAGAACAAGGAGTCTTTGATATGAACACCTCTGCATGGCAACGGTGTGTTGATTTTCATGGTCATTCCTGTCCTGGTCTGGCCATTGGCTTCAAGGCGGTTGAGGCCCTGGAGCAGCAGATGGGGCCGGTCTGTGAAAATGATGAAGAGCTGGTCTGTGTCACGGAAAACGATGCCTGCGGCGTAGATGCCGTACAGGTGCTGACCGGCTGCAGCCTGGGTAAAGGCAATCTGCTCTACCGTGAACGGGGCAAGATGGCCTTCAGCTTTTTCAACCGTAGCAGCGGACAAAACCTGCGCATGGTCTTCAAGCTGCCGGTTTCCCGCAAGGATGTGGGGCGGGAGGAGTTGCAGCAGATGATTCTGACTGCTGATCCGTCCGAACTGTTCCGGTTCAGCCAACCTTCCTTCAGCCTGCCGGAAAAAGCCCGCATCTTTGATAGTCTGACCTGTGAGCAGTGCGGCGAAAACGCGGTTGAGCACCTGATCCGTCTGCATGAGGGGAAAAAGATCTGTCTGGACTGCTTTGAGAGGTACAGCAGGGGATGGTGAAACAGAGGCTGCTGATAGGCATCGGCACACTGCTGCTGATGTTCTGCAATGGTATACCGGCTCTTGCCGCCACCGGTCGCACCGTTGTGGATCAGCTGGGACGCACCGTAACACTGCCGCAGAAGCACTGCGCCTGATCGGCCTGCTGATGACTTGCCTGCTGACGGCGGTTACCACCGCCTTTCTGGGGATCATCGCTTGCTTGATGGTATTCCGCTGGTGATCCCTTGTCCGGAACGGGAACCGATGCGAAACATCACTGTTGCTATAAAATAAACGTAAGGCAAGCAGTGCCCTTGCATAGGTTGATGTTGGAGGTGGCTATTTTGCTAGAGACGAGACCTGGTTATTTCTGTACTATCCTGGTTCAGAAGGGGGATGTTTGATGAAAAAACTTCTTGGGTTAATATTACTGATCAGTTGCCTTGTACTCACTGCCTGTCAGGATAGAAAACAGCCATCGGCAACAGCCAACACTGGAACCAGTGGTAAATTGACCGTGGTCACCACGCTGTTCCCGCTCTATGATTTTGCCCGCAGCATTGGCGGTGACAAGGCCGAGGTCACCCTGTTATTGCCGCCCGGTGTAGAGGCCCACGCCTTTGAGCCACGGCCTGAAGATGCCATGAAAACAGCCAAGGCCGGGCTGTTCATCTACACCAACAGACAGATGGAACCGTGGGCAGAGAAATTCATTTCTGGCCTGGGGGTGAAAAATCTGGTGGTGGTTGATGCCAGTAAAGGGGTCACCCTGCAACCCGCCCGGTCGCATCAGCATGACAAAGCGGAAGGAGCTGACCATGATCACCAACACCATGCAAAGCATGATGAAAAACATGTCCACGGTGACCATGACCATGCCCACGGTAGCATAGACCCCCATATCTGGCTTGATCTGGACAATGCCCGGATCATGGTGGATACCATTGCCCAGGCCATGGCCGCTAAGGACCCGGCCAACGCTGCAGCTTACACCGCCAATGCCGCTGCACTTAAACAGAAGCTGGTTCAACTTGATGCTGATTACAAAAGCGGTCTGGCCTCCTGCAAAACCAGAACTCTGCTGCATGGGGGACACTATGCCTTTGGCTATCTGGCTAAACGTTACAACCTGCAGTATGAAGCCGCAGTCTCGGTTAATGCCGATGCCGAGCCAACCGCTGCGCGGATGATAGAGCTGGTCAAGCAGGTGAAAAAGAGTGGGGTGCGCTACATTTTCAGCGAAGAGATGGTGTCACCCCGCCTGACTAAGGCCATTGCCCGTGAAGCTGGGGTAAAGGTGCTGTCACTCCACAACCTGCATAACATTTCAAAGGATGATCTGCAGACTGAGGTGAGCTATGATAAGCTGATGCGGAAAAACCTGGAAAGTTTGAGAACCGGGTTGGAGTGCCGTTAATTTCTGCATCTACCCTGTTGATAATCAAATCCTGTTTTCTGTGGCCAGATAACCACGGGGATTGATCTTTTCCTGGAAGTGGCATCATTCGTTCCACCCTTAAGTAGCTGGCCGCAAAAAATCACAAAGATCTTAAAAGCTATTCACTTCCTTTGTGTTCCTTACGTTCTTTTGCGGCAATCAGGTGTTAGAACTTCAATACCAGGCCATACACAGCAGTCACGTCAGTCTCAGGCCTGGTCAGGCCGAACTTGATACCGGCATCAATATCCAGATGGTCATTAATCTCATACCGTAGACCGGTCAGGGCATAGATCGGCAGCTCGTTTGAGGTTTTGTCCGGGTTGGTGGCAAGACCAAAATCAGCCACTGCAAACAGCCCCTTGGTTACTTCTGTCTCACCTGCGATAGAACCACTCCAAAGGTCACCGTGTGTTGTATCCCTGATTGCCATAGTTCTGTAGTTGTGGTGTTCATAGCCAACGTTTGCGTGCATGGCATACTTGCCATCGGCAAATTCTTTTGTGGCTATCAATATCCCTCCGGCGTGCCAGTGGCCTTCTGAAAGACCTTTGCTATAGTTTCCGGTGGGTATCACCAGTTGCGGTTTTATGGCAAAGTTGATGCCCGCCAATTCAGCAATCCTGTATTTAATCTCGATAGTCATATCACCAAAGCCATTTTTAGTTGAAACATCGCCGTCAACATCGGTACGTGCATTGATCAGGTTGGGAATGGCCAGTGAAATACCCAGGTCTTTGTACAGGCCGGTGGTAATTTTCATTTCACCGTCAACAGTGTTGGTTTTGGTGGTGGAACCGTCCACGGTATGTTTGTCATAACCGTAGGAACCGTTCAGCTCAATTTCTACCTTGCCGGGGGCAACGGTACCGGCGTCATCGGTTGCAAGGGGAGGGCCTGCCAGTGCAGTACCGGCGGTGAAAACAGCAATTGAAAGGGCACGAGTGGTTAAACGCAGTGCAGTCATAAAGAGTCTCCTTGGGTCTGAAGGTTGTCTCTGGCTGGCTGCGTGAGAGGTAGATTCGCTTGGCTGGCTTGAGCTGTTAAGGGGTGCGTGGTTATTTTGTCATGATAAGTTTGTTGTTGCTGGTAATTCTTAGGCGGTACTCTTCACCGGCATGCAGAATGGTGATTTCCTGCTGGTTACCAAACAGTTCCAGGCTGGTGATCGTTCGCTTTTCCATATCAGCCATATCAGTTGTCTGTCTCCTTTCTTGATGATCTGGTGATTACACCCACCTGTGTGATACGCATGGTTATGCTCAGTTATGAAGATGAAAATTGATATCATTATTATGACAAAAAAAGGGGTGTTCCGGTTCTTTGATCTCAAGCATCCGCCGGGTACCTGTGGCGAGGATAGCGCCCATACGCCGACGGCAGCAGCGGTAGTATTTTAAATTCAAGGCAGCCAAACCTGAGTGCAATCTGCTGTTGATGGTCCTGCCAGAGTTGGTACAGGTTTCTGCCACAGGGTCTGGTCCTGTTAACCAGCGAAACAAGGTTAGCCGGCTTGACTCCGGCCAATACTTCAGAACACTCCAACATCAGATGTGCGGTCAGGCAATCAAGGGGGGAATCATATTTCGCAAGCAGTTCAGGAACGGCATTAATCATGGGTACGGTGAGTTGTTGTTTGTCTGGTTGGCAAAACCCCATGGCCGCCCCCTTTGTCGTGCAAATGAATTTTGTTATCAATAATATTTTAAAAATAATATGTCAACAGGTTTTTAGTGTTAACAGAAGGACTGATGAGGGAAATGCGTGCGGTCTACGAGTGGTCAGGTGCCTGAACAATTATTACAAACGCCATACATAACGATGGTTTTTGAATCTATCTGCCCCCATTGAGCAACATCGTCAGGTGGTTCCAGTGTGTCTACAACAGTCCACTGAAAGTCTACAACTCGCTTGCATTGACTGCAGATCAGGTGGTGGTGCGGCGCAGAGACCGCCTCAAAACGTGCCTGGCTTTCAGCTGTTTGAATACGGGCCACCAGATGGTGCTCTTCCAGAGTGGTCAGGGTACGATAGACCGTATCAAGTGAGATGGTGGGGAGCGTCGCTAACAGGCGCTTGTGGAGTGTTTCGGCAGTCGGGTGATCAGGCTGATTGACCAGTTGACGATAGATTTCTGTACGTTGATGGGTGACTTTCAGACCGGCCTCTCTACAAGCAGCCATAAATTGTTCCATCATGTGTTCTGATTGCTGAAGCGAACAGGTAGTTGCCATAGCGATACTCCATTCTTCTATTACTTGGTAAGAATCATTACGTCTTACAGTGATTTTGTCAAGAAAACAGTTGCTTGTTCTCCTGAATGAATTGATGCTGATGTTACTTGCATGATTCTTTTTTCAGGTTACACTGCAGTTCATCTCTTTTGTGATGTTTCATGCATGAATGATGAGGAGGAGAGGTATGCCGGATAATTTACTGATTCCGTCGGTTGATTTACGGGTAGGGGCGCTGGAGGAATATAACCGCACCCAGAAACAGAAGGCTCTGCTGCGTCATAAAAAGCCCAAATCACGTCCCTGTGTAACTATTTCACGTCAGTTCGGCTGTCTTGGCTATCCGGTTGCGGAACGGGTTTGTGAGCTATTGAGTCAGAAAAGTGGGGAAACCTGGCTGCTGATTGATCGGGCCGTGCTTGATGAGGTGGCTAAACGTCACAATATCTCGAAGGACATCCTTGAATGCCTGGGGGAAAAGAACCGTTTGCTGGATGATCTGCTGGCAACCTTTTCACCCCGCTGGACCCATAGCCAAGACTGTTTCAAACTCTTGTGCAAACATGTGGTCAGTCTTGCAGAACAGGGCAATGTGGTGATTATGGAGTTGGGCGGGGCGATTATAACCAGGCATTTTGAACATTCAAGGCATTTCAGGATCTATGGTTCGATGGAGTACAAGGTGCGTGCCATTGCCCAGCGGCTTCAGATTGAGCATGAAGTTGCAGAAAAACTGGTGATCAAACGACAAAAGCAACGCGATAGCTTTACCCGTGATTTTCTGGATCAGGATGATCACAACCCGGAACTGTACGAACTGCTGTTTAACAATGATCGTAATTCCGTTGAAAAAATTGCCACCACTATCGCCACCTATGTTGCGAATGAAGTCTAAGTGAAATTTGATATTGACATTTTACTAGATAGGTATTATTCCTAACAAACCGATTCGGTCGGTATACTCACATACAACTGGAGGATGTGCCCATGGCTAATGGACCAAAATCAGAAAAAAATCTTGCAGATGCTTTTGCCGGTGAATCACAGGCAAACCGTAAATATCTTGCATTTGCCAAACAGGCTGATACAGAAGGCTACCCGCAGGTGGCCCGCCTGTTCCGTGCTG
This sequence comes from uncultured Geobacter sp., assembly GCA_964576485.1. GTDB lineage: Bacteria > Desulfobacterota > Desulfuromonadia > Geobacterales > Pseudopelobacteraceae > Trichlorobacter. The sequence continues at coordinate 7,686 of CAZNWF010000034.1, forward strand.
CTGCTGAGGCAGAAACCGTACATGCCCATGCCCACCTGAAGGCGCTGGGCGGCATTAAGTCCACCAAAGAGAACCTGCAGGAGGCGATTGGCGGTGAGACCCATGAATATAAAGAGATGTATCCACCGATGATTGAAGATGCCAAGGCAGAAGGTGCAACCGAGGCGCTGCGTTCCTTTATGTATGCCAATACGGTTGAGAAGACCCATGCTGAACTATATCAAAAGGCCTTTGATTCTCTTGGTCAGGCTGGTGAGCAGTTTGATTACTATGTCTGTCCGGTCTGCGGTCATACCCATGAAAAGGCAGCGCCTGAGAAATGTCCGGTCTGCGGTGTGGCAGCTTCCATGTTTGTTCAGATCAAGTAGTTTTTTACACAAGGTAAGCGGGTCGTGTCATTGATACACCCGCTTTTCTGTAGCATATTAATAGTAATAATTATTAGCTAGTTATATTTTTAGTTGCTTGTGTTTTTTAGAATCTACGGTATCGTTTGTTATATTACAAATTTCCAATGGTTTTTGGCGGCAGTCGTTGTGCAGGATATCTCACAAAGGAGGATGAACGGATGAGTAATGAGAAAAAGTTGACCACCAACGCAGGTGCTCCGGTTGTTGATAATCAGAACGTGATGACTGCAGGTCCCCGTGGCCCCCAACTCTTACAGGATGTCTGGTTTCTGGAAAAGCTGGCCCATTTTGACCGGGAAGTGATTCCGGAGCGTCGCATGCACGCTAAAGGTTCCGGTGCCTATGGTTCCTTTACGGTCACCCATGACATCACCAAGTACACCAAAGCGAAGATCTTTTCACAGATTGGCAAAAAGACCGACCTGTTCGTCCGTTTTTCCACCGTGGCAGGCGAGCGTGGCGCCGCTGATGCCGAGCGGGATATCCGCGGCTTTGCCATGAAGTTTTATACCGAAGAGGGTAACTGGGATCTGGTGGGAAATAACACGCCGGTTTTCTTCCTGCGTGACCCGCTCAAATTTCCTGACTTAAACCATGCCGTGAAGCGGGATCCTCGCACTAATCTGCGTAGCGCCCTCAATAACTGGGATTTCTGGAGCTCGCTGCCGGAGGCATTGCATCAGGTTACCGTGGTGATGAGCGATCGCGGTATTCCGGCCAGCTATCGCCATATGCACGGTTTTGGCAGTCATACCTTCAGTTTTATCAATGCCCAAAACGAGCGCTATTGGGTCAAATTCCATCTAAGGACTCAGCAGGGCATCAAGAATCTGACCGATGAAGAAGCTGAAAAGATCATCGGTAAGTGCCGAGAAAGTCACCAGCGTGATCTGTACAACAGTATTGACAAGGGTGATTTCCCCCGTTGGACCATGTTTGTCCAGATCATGCCGGAAAAAGACGCTGCAAAGGTTCCCTATCACCCCTTTGATCTGACCAAGGTCTGGCCTCACAAGGATTATCCGCTGCTTGAAGTGGGGGTGATGGAGCTGAACAAAAACCCTGAAAACTACTTTGCCGAGGTGGAGCAGGCTGCCTTTAACCCGGCCAATGTGGTGCCCGGTATCGGTTTCTCGCCGGATAAAATGCTGCAGGGCCGGCTGTTCTCCTATGGTGATGCCCAGCGCTACCGCCTTGGTGTCAATCATCACCTGATTCCGGTTAACGCGGCACGGTGTCCGTTCCACAGCTATCACCGCGATGGCGCCATGCGGGTGGATGGTAATCACGGCGGTACCCTTGGCTATGAACCGAACAGTTATGGTCAGTGGCAGCAGCAGCCCGATTTTAAAGAACCACCACTTGCACTGGAAGGGGCGGCTGATCACTGGAATTACCGCGAGGACGATGATGATTACTACGCCCAACCAGGGGCCCTGTTCCGGCTGATGAACCTTAAGCAGCAGCAGGCCTTGTTCGATAACACCGCCCGGGCAATGGATGATGCGCCTCAAGCGATAAAGCTGCGTCATATCGGCAACTGTTTTAAAGCTGATCCGGCCTACGGTAAAGGGGTTGCCAAGGCGTTGGGGATTTCTATGGACGAGATCCCGCATACGTAAATTTCTGTAGAGAAGAACAGCCACGTTTGGCTTGGCAGTACACACAAGAAAAGGAGGCGTTTTAATGGCATGTGACACAAGTGTAAAAGCCCGTAAAATGGTGCAACCAGAAGAGCAGTCAACCACAGACCACGCACAAAAGGAGAAAAAATCAATGAGTTCATCGATGGTACAACAACTGATGCCTGAATTTACAATGGATGCCTATGACGCAAAAACCGGTCACTATGTGCAGGTGTCTTCTGATAATTACAAAGGCAAGTGGACGGTAATCTGCTTCTATCCTGCAGATTTTACCTTTGTCTGCCCAACTGAAATAGCTGCCATGAATGCCAAGTATGATGATTTCCAGGCAAAAGGTGTTGAGATCCTTGCTGTATCTACGGATACAAAATTTTCTCACAAGCGTTTTGTAGAAACAGAACCGATCTTGGCCGGGTTGAAGTTAACCATTGCTTCTGACCCCACCACTGTTGTCAGCCGGGCATTTGGTGTTCTGATGGAAGAAGAGGGACTGGCTCTGCGTGGCCGTTTCCTGTTCAATCCTGAAGGCATTTGCGTTGCCCAGGAAGTGCAGGCCCCCTCTGTAGGTCGCAACGTGCATGAGTTCTTGCGTCAGATTGAAGCTTGGCAGCATGCAACCGCAACTGGAGAAGTCTGTCCGGCTGGCTGGCGTCCTGGCAAAAAAACATTGCCGGTAAACACTGATGCTGAAAAAATGACCGGTCGGGTAGGTGATTACATTACCATCGAAGAGATTATGAGCTAATTGACTGATTGCTTGGTATAAGGACCGGATAGAACGTTCTGTCCGGTCCTTACGTTACGTAAACGGAGAAGCACTATGCAGTATCTTTCCATCATCTATCGTCTGTTAATCGCCTTCTGGGTAGGCGGCGCAGCATTGTTTACCTTTATCCTGACCCCGACCCTGTTCAAGACCTTTGACCGGGACACCGCCGGTAACATCGTTGGAGTTCTATTCCCCGGTTATTTCAAATGGGGCCTGATCTGCGGCATTCTTGCCATTGGGTGTCTGTTGTTTGTCAGAGGCAAGCACTGGATGGCATCCTCCCTGATTATTGTTGCCATGCTGGTGGTTACTTCGCTGCAGGCCTTTGTAATTGAGCCCAAGGCTGCAGCTATTAAAAAGGAAATTCCGTCCTTTGTTACCACGCCCAAAGACCATCCCTTGCGGAAGCAGTTTTCAAAACTGCATGGTATGTCGGCAGCTGGTAACCTGGGAGTTATTGGCGGTGGTATTGCCTTGATCATTCTGCTATAGACACAGCATTACCTTTAGAAAGGAGAACACTATATGTCCAAATCAGTAAAAGGTACCAAGACAGAGCAGAACCTGTTGAAATCATTTGCCGGTGAGAGTCAGGCACGTATGCGTTATACCTATTTTTCTGCAGCAGCAAAAAAAGAGGGCTATGTGCAGATCGCTGATATCTTTGAAGAGACCGCTAATCAGGAAAAAGAACATGCCAAGCGTTTCTTTAAATTTTTGGAAGGGGGAGACCTTGAGATAACTGCCTGCTTCCCTGCGGGCAAGATCGGCACTACTGCTGAAAACCTGCTGGCTTCTGCCAATGGTGAGCATGAAGAGCATACTGATCTGTATCCTGCCTTTGCTGCAGTTGCCAAAGAAGAGGGCTTTACTGATATTTCAGCTGTTTGGAACGCAATATCGGTAGCAGAGAAACAACATGAGAAGCGTTACCGTGACCTGTTGGCAAACATAGAAGCTGGCCGGGTCTTTCAACGTGAAGAAATTGTGGTCTGGCGTTGCCGCAATTGCGGCTACCTGCACAGCAACAAGTCAGCGCCTGAGCTCTGCCCGGCCTGTGCCCACCCCAAGGCACACTTTGAGCTGTTGGGAGAAAACTGGTAGCTGACGTCAGGATCTGTATCTTGAAACGATGGCCGTTTCCACCGGGGAACGGCCTTTTTATTGCTGACGACTCTCAGATGGTTGCCGCCGTAACTGATCGGCCGGGGTGAAGTAGGTTCGGTAGCCCTGCAGCAGGATCAGGAAGGCGGTAATGGCCACGGCTGCGGTAATGGCGCACATGATGGCGATCTGATAGCGTACTGCCAGCATCGGCTCGGTGCCGGACAGGATCTGACCGGTCATCATGCCGGGCAGGGCCACAATACCGGTGGCGGCCATGGTGTTCATAGTGGGAATTAAAGCGGCCTTGTAGGCGGTACGCAGGGCCGGCTCCGCTGCCTGTCTGGCCGTAGCCCCCAAACAGAGGGCGGTCTCCAGCTCATCGTGCCGCTCACGCATCTCTGCCGATAACCGCTCAAAAGCCAGACTGGCACCGTTCATGGAGTTGCCGATGATCATGCCGGCAAGGGGGATCAGGTAACGGGGGTCATGCCAGGGGGTATACCCCACCACCAGCAGGCAGAAATAAAAAGTGACCCCGCCGCAGCCGATGATAATTGAACTGCCCATAATCCGGTAGAAACCCGGCATCCGCTGCTTGATCCGTGAACCGATCACCTGCAGCGAAAATCCGGTCATGGTCAAAAGGATCAGGATCACCAGCAAGGGTGAGCGGACAGTAAAGACCAGCTGCAGCAGGTAGCCCACTGCCAGCAGTTGCACCACCATCCGCAGCGAGGCCCAGAGCATCTGACGCTCCTGGCCGATTTTTTTGAAACGGGCCAGGCTGACCGAGAGCAGGATCAGGGCGTAGGCATAGACCAGATGGAGCAGATCAAGCTGTATCAGGGCATTTTTTTCCACGTTTCACAGTTCCTTTTCAGGCTCGGCAAAAAAAATCCGCAATTCCTCACTCTGAGGTTTTTCAAACAGCTCTGCGGTTCTGCCCGCCTCAACAATTCGACCATGTTCCATAAATAACAGTTGATCGCTGATACGCCGCGCCAGACGCAGGTCATGGGTCACTACGATCATGGCCATCTTTTCCGAGCGGCAGATGTCGTGCAGAGTCTGGCCCAGGCTGTCGGTGGTGGGGCGGTCGAGAGCGCTGGTCGGTTCATCCAGCAGTAGCAGTTCGGGCCTGCTGATCAGGGCACGGGCCAGATTCACCCGTTGCTGTTCGCCGCCGGAAAGGGTACGGGCATCTCTGGTCAGATAGCCGGGAGCAAGCCGGGCCAGCCCGATGCTGCGCAGAACTTCCGGATGCCCGGCATCAGGCAGCGCTTGTTTGCGGTACCGAAACGGCTGCTGCAGGTTATCCAGCACCGTGCCATCAAACATAAACGCCTTCTGCAGCATCATCCCCACCCGTTGCCGCAGCAGGGGAGGGGGCAGCTCACGGATATTCCGGCCAGCCAGAAGAATGGTGCCGTCTGACGGATCTTCCAGGCGGTTGATCAGCCGGAGCAGGGAACTCTTGCCACCACCGGAAGGGCCGATAACTGCAGTCAGTTCACCAGCCTGACAGATGCAACTGATGTCTGACAAAAACGTCACAGCCTGGCCCTGGGCGTTGTTTCTGGCCGTTGTCAGGTGCTGAAGCTGTAGCAGCGGGATCTGGTATCTGTCATGAGCGGTAGGGTGCATGGTGTTGTTATAGCATGATGAAGAGCGTAGGAATCAAGAGTCTTACGGCACCCGGAGTAATTTTTTAAAAAAAACTGTACCTTCACCAGAGGGCACCGGTGCGGCCCTGCGGTATGGTGCAGTTCTGTTCAAAAGCTGGTCTGTTTAGTTGAATACATATTTTATCACAGTAACTAATTGTCGGTTTTTTTTCTGTAGCAGGCTGATTTTTCAAGGCTACTTTATGGCATCTTAAAATAAAGCAGTGTTTTATATAAACGAGCTGCAATTGCTTGCCTTGCTCATCATGAATATTGTTCTATAGTCAGGTCTACAAGAGAGCGGTTTGTTTTTTCGATAAAGGAGCTGGAAATGGCTATTAAACAGGAGTTGCTTGATGAACTTTACCTGCGCCGTACAGAAGCGCTTGCTGGCGGCGGCAAGGAAAAGATGAAAAAACGTCACGCAGAGGGCCGTTTGGGTGCCCGTGAGCGGGTAGAGCTGCTGTTTGATCGGGAATCGTTCAGTGAGTATGGCATGCATGTCAACCACGCCTGCCACATGCCCGGCTTTGCAGACAAATTCATGCCGGGTGATGGGGTGGTGACCGGTACCGGCAATGTGGATGGCCGTCCTGTGGCAATCTACAGCCAGGATTTTACGGTGGGTGGCGGTGCACTGGGGCAGATGCATGCCAAGAAGATTAAAGATATCATGACCCTTGCCTGCGAGACCGGTATACCGGTGGTGGCAATCAATGATTCCGGCGGCGCCCGGATTCAGGAGGCTATCCATAGTCTGTCCGGTTATGGCCAGGTCTTTTATCAGAATGTGGCAGCCTCCGGGGTGGTGCCGCAGATCGCCATAATCGCCGGTCCCTGTGCTGGTGGCGCAGCCTATAGTCCGGCCCTGATGGATTTTCTGATCCAGACCCGTACCCATTCCAGCATGTTTATTTGCGGCCCGGAGGTGATCAAGGCGGCAACCGGCCAGGTTGCCCCGATTGAGCAGTACGGCTCTGCTGAGGCCCATGCCAGTGTCAGTGGTAATATCCACTTTATTGCTGAAGATGACCGCCATGCGATCCAGATCGCCCAACAGTTGATCAGCTTCCTGCCGCTGAACAATCTGCAGGACCCGCCCCATGCCATTCCCACTGAAATTGTTCTTGAGCGTGATGAAGGGATGAATGAACTGGTGCCTGATGATCCCCGGGCAGGTTTTGATGTCTATACCGTAATTGATCGCCTGATGGACCCGGGCCAGTGGCTGGAGGTACACCGCGAGTTTGCCCGTAATATTGTGGTGGGATTTGGACGGATTAACGGCATGGTGGTGGGGATTGTGGCCAATCAGCCCGCTTACAAGGCAGGCTGCCTGGATATTGACAGCTCTGACAAAGCAGCCCGCTTTATCCGTTTTTGCAACGCCTTTAACGTACCATTGCTGAATCTGGTGGATGTTCCCGGTTTTATGCCTGGACTGGCGCAGGAACGGGGCGGCATCATCCGCCACGGTGCCAAGATGCTGTTTGCCTATGCTGCTGCTACGGTGCCCAAGATCACCGTGATCATGCGCAAGGCCTATGGTGGCGCCTACCTGGCCATGTGTTCCAAGGATATGGGGGCAGATTTTATTTTTGCCTGGCCCTGTGCAGAAATAGCGGTTATGGGGGCTGAAAGTGCCACCAGGATCATCTACAAAAAAGAGATCGAAGAGGCGGATGATCAAAAATCCAAAGAGGCTGAACTGGTGCAGTCTTATCGGGAACATTTTGCTACGCCGTATCAGGCTGCATCCCGGGATATGGTTACTGATGTGATTGAACCGTCTGAAACACGGGCACGGGTGTCACTGGCGCTACGGATATCATTGACCAAACGGGTGAGCCGGCCTGCCAAAAAGCATGGCCTGATACCGCTGTAATAAACAGCAGGATACGAATATGCCTATTCAAGACAATCTGAACGGAGCGCTGCTGATCAGCGCAATCGATTTCATTCTGAGTTTTGTCATCATCGGCGGGATAGGCATTATCCTGGCGATGTTCCCGCTGTTGAACAGATTCAGCAAACAGGAGACCGGTAAGCCTCCTGTTGCTTCTGTCGGCACAGAAGGCACATCTACCGATACATCTTCAACAGTTTCCCTGGAAACGACACATCCGGGACTACCTGATCAGCAATTGGTGCTGCTGCTGACAGCTGCAGCCAGCGAGATGCTGGGTGGTCAGGTCCGGGTGGATACGTTTAAACCCCTGACAGCAAAAGATCTGAACTGGGCAGCGCAAGGGCGCAGTGATCTACAGTCCCATCGTCTGAAATAGACTGTTTTGAAAGGAATATATGCCATGAAGAAGCTGAGAATCACCCTGGAAGGCAAGGCCTATGAAGTGACGGTTGAACTGCTGGAAGATACTGCATCAACGGCGCAGCCGACTCCCCATCAGATTCCGTCGTCGCTGCAGGTGCCGCCGCATACCGTCTCAACTGCTGTTGAGAAGCCGGTCGCTGTTGCCCCGGTTGCGGAAGGCTGTGTTTCAGTAAGTTGTCCCATGGCCGGGAAGGTTTTTAAATGTCTGGTGAAACCGGGTGATCAGGTTGGACATAATCAGATCGTGATTGTGCTTGATGCCATGAAGATGGAGACCCCGGTTGTTGCGCCGGTTGCCGGTGTTGTGCGAACCGTACTCTTTAAAGAGGGAGATGCGGTGGACGAGGGTGATTGTCTGCTTCAGATTGAACAACCTGCTTGACGGAGTACTGATATGTTCACACAACTCTTGGATTTGCTGCGTCTGTTACAGGATCAGACCGGTCTGGCCCAATTGACCTGGGGTAACCTGTTTATGATCGGTGTAGGCATCATTATGATCTATCTGGCGCTGGTTAAGAAGTATGAGCCATTTCTGTTGGTGGGAATCGGGTTTGCCTGCGTGGTAGCCAATGTGCCCGGTTCCGGTCTGACCCAGCCAGGTGGTCTGTTCCATTATGCCTACCAGGGTGTTGCCCTGCTGATTGTACCGCCGCTGATCTTTCTGGGGGTAGGGGCCATGACCGATTTTGGTCCCATGATAGCCAACCCGTGGCTGGTAATTCTGGGTGCTGCCGCACATTTGGGGATCTTTGTGGCCTTGATCGGGGCCAAATTGCTTGGTTTTACCCTGGCGGAAGCCGGAGCTATCGGTATCATCGGCGGTGCGGACGGCCCCATGGCTATCTTCGTTACCATGAAGCTGGCCCCCCATCTGTTGCCCCAGATTTCAGTGGCCGCTTACTCCTACATGGCGTTAATGCCCCTGATTCAGCCGCCGATCATGAAGCTGCTTACCACGAAAAAAGAGCGGGATATTATTATGGAAAAGCCCCGCCAGGTTAGCCGTCTGGAGAAGATCGCTTTTCCGGTTATTATCGCCATCATCGTCAATCTGTTTTTTCCGCCTATCGCACCGCTGATCACCATGTTGATGCTGGGTAATCTGTTCCGGGAGTGCCTGCTTGTTGATCGTCTGGCCAAGACCGCAGCAAATGAAGTTATGAACGTCATTACGATAGTGCTGACCGTTGCAATCGGTTCCACCATGAATGCTGAACAGTTCCTGACGCTTAAGACCCTGGAAATTACCGCTTTGGGATTGGTTGCATTTGTATTTGGTACCGGTTCCGGGGTGGTTGCGGCCAAGATTATGAATGTTATCAGCGGCGGCAAGATCAACCCGTTGGTCGGATCAGCGGGTATCGCTTCAGTGCCGATTGCTGCCCGGGTCTCCCACATGGTGGGCAACCGGGAAAATCCGCAGGTCTACCTGATTATGCATGCCATGGGGCCGAACCTGGCCGGCGTGTTTGGAACCGCCATTTCAGGTGGCATTTTGCTGGCATTGTTGGGGGTAAAATAATACTTCTTTCAGGGCCTCTTGTAAAACTACTACGGAGGCCGTCTAATGCGTTGCTCGGTGCTCATTCCTGCTCCCGTTATATCTCAGTACAAGAAGTCGGCTTTCCTTTTCGGCTGGTGGATTTTTTCCACCGTTTACTACTTCCTGCTCCCATTGGGGGCTGCCTATGCACCAGGGCTGTTCAAGATTCAGGTTTTGGGCAGGATCAACTTTGGTTACCTGTTTGCACTTTCGCAGTTTTTTGTGTCCTAGGGCCTGGCCATGTACTATGCCCACGTTGCCAACAAGGACTTTGACCGTCTGACCAAAGAGTTGGTCAGCGAATTACATTAGGAGGTGAATCCATGAAGAGACTATTAGTTGCTATTGGTTGCGTCCTCTCCCTGAGCTTCGCCGCCTATGCCGATGAGCCTGCCAAGACTCCTGCTGCCCCCGATGCCAAGCCGCTCTTCCCGCTGAAGAACCCCGGTATTGTTTCTATTCCATTGGGCTTCATAGCTGCCATTCTTGCTGCACTGGCATTCCCGAGCAAAAAGGCTGAAGAAATGTGGGATGAAGTGTATGTTCGTCAGAATACCGGCCTGGGTATGGCAAAGGCCATTGATCATTAATTTGTTTCCAGCCTGACAGGGATGGATGTTATGCAATTGGGGAGGCTTCGGCCTCCTCATTTTTCTTTTGCTATTTCCGTTTCTTTATCTTGCGTACCAGCCCTACCAATGATTTTTCACGAGTTTTCAAAGTCACATTGCCAATCTCATTCATCGGTTTACCGGTTGGTGCCAGAAGTGAGGAGCTTTTCTGACTTCCAAGCACCTGGCTGGGATAAATACTGCGGTACCCGGCTATCAGGTAGCTGACCATGCAGGCCAGGGCTGCATAAGGGGCTATTCCATTTCCAAACAGTTCAATCGCCATGACAGAAGCAGCAATCGGCGTGTTGGCGGCGCCTGCCAGCAAAGCCACCATGCCAATGGCTGAGTAGGCTGCAAGATACTCCGGGCTGAACAGCTGGGCAAACAGATTGCCTGCTGCAGTACCAACAAAGAAGATTGGCGTTACCACTCCACCGCTACCGCCACTGCCCAGGGTAATGGAAGAGGCAATGCTCTTCCAGAACAAGGCTCCGCCTGCTATTACCTCACCATGCATCCCCTTTGAGAGGGTATCAAGACCAAGCCCCAGATAATTCGGCGAGATGAACTTTCCGATGGCAATCAGCAAGACACCACCCAGTAACGCCTTGAATAACCAGTGCCAGGCAAGTTTTCCAAATAACTTCTCGCCTAATTTCATGACCTCGATCAGCAGCAGGGCAGCCAGTCCGCACCAGACACCCAGCATGATGATCTCAAACAGGCTCCATCCACTGAAGACCGGAATCTGCGGCATGACCTCATGGGCGTAAACACCCCCCAGATGCAGAGCGACGTGGTAGCTGACAATACCGGCAACAAAACAGGGAAACAGGACATCATAAAACATCTGCCCCAACACCAGCACCTCCACTCCAAAGATGGCGCCAGCCACCGGGGTACCAAAGACTGTGGCAAATCCGGCACTGATTCCACAGATAACCAGTTTGCGACGGTCAATATCCTCAACCCGTAACAGATCTGACAGTGCAGATGCCAGACCAGCTCCGATCTGGGCTGCCGGACCTTCCTTACCAGCAGATCCTCCACCCGCCAGCGTGATTACCGTTGCCACCAGTTTGACCGGGATCACCGCCACCGATATTTTTCCCATCCGTTTATGGACCGCCTCAATCACCTTTTCAGTGCCATGGCCGGCAGCATCTGGAGCCAACCATTTTACTAAAGCACTGCTGATCAGGATGACCAGTGGCAATAACAGGTAGTGATGGGGGACATGAGTAACTTGGTTTGTGGTCCAGGCAAGTGTACGTAAAAACACAGTGGTGCCTACTCCTACCAGAATACCAACCAGGGTCGCATAACATGACCATTTAATGACACTTACAAAAAGTGTAGCCTGTTCAGTGAGGTGCTGTTTCATGGGTGAATCCTTTGAACACATTGATTTGCAGCGGTGTGTGTTAGTTGTAAATACAGACGTGTTTCTATTACAATTTTTAGTAGATCATTCTGCTCCGGTATAAACCAGTCCGCCTGGCTTGTAGCACTTTTCCCTACCCTTACAGTCAGGATATTGCCCTGTTTCAGGGCAAAGACATCTTCATCCGTCTCATCATCACCCATGAAAATTGCTGAATCCATGCCTGCCAGGTGCATCAGCTCAAGTAAGGCGTCGCCTTTGTGAGGGGCATCGTAGGGCACCAGGTTGATGACACATTTCCCCTCGACCACGCGAGGTTCTGGCGTCAGCTTTTTAATCATATGCATCAGGCGATGATATGCCTGTTCCCGGCTGGCTGTGTGCCTATAGTGAACCGACAGGCTTGTGCCTTTGTCTTCGAGCAGAACCCCGGCATCAGATGTCTCAAGACTCTGCAACAGCTGCATTTTCCAGTCCTGACTGAGCTTACTAAAGCGTGTTTCCGCCTCCTTCCACAACGGTAGCCCTTCGGCCCCGTGATTGCCGATCAGGTAATGGGGAGAAATTTCAAGAAAACGCATTGCATCATGCTTGCTTCTGCCGGTTATGATGGCAACCGGCAGGTAGCGCATCAGTATTTGCAGTTCGTGCTGTAGTTCATCGGCAACCTTGATCTTGCCCGGATCAGGACTGATGGGAGCCAGCGTGCCATCCAGATCAAAGGCTATCAAGGTGTGCGGCGTTATAAAATGACGAAGCGCCTCAAGTCCTGTTGTGCTAAGGATATCTTTCATACCATTTTCCCGATCCGTGCTGCCAGCTTCTCCCGCTGTCGCACCCGTGCCGCATCCAGCAGCATCCGTCCTGCCCAGCGGTAGACGTTGAAGTCCTGCACCAATGCCCGCATGCTGCGCATCCGTTCCCGCTGCTCAAACTCCGGCATGCTCAGCCCCTGATAGAGTGCCTCGGCGGTCTGTTCCACATGGTAGGGGTTGACGACCAGCGCCTCGTGCAGCTCATTGGCAGCCCCGGTAAACTGGCTTAACACCAGCACGCCGCGCTCATCATCCCGGGCCGCCACAAATTCCTTGGCAACCAGATTCATACCGTCATGCAGGCTGGTAACCATACAGACGTCGCTGGCCCGGTAATAACGGTTGACCTGATCCGGTTCATGGTGTTCAGCCTTGAGTATGACCGCTCCGGGGAAGCGCTGGTTGATCCGCTTGGTCAGCCGGTGTACCCGCTGTTCAAAGGCATGGTATTCCTCCAGGGCTGAACGGCTGGGGGCGGCGATCTGGATAAAGCTGAATCTGCCCACCAGTTCCGGGTGTTGCTCCAGCATCCGTTCTACTGCGCTGAACCGCTCCAGGATTCCTTTGGTGTAATCCATCCGATCCACGCCGATGCCCAGCAGGTGATCGTCCGGCAGGCCCAGTTCAGCCAGAATCTCCGCCCTGGTCTGCTCAATCGGGGGGAGGTTACCCTGCCACTCCGGGGGCCACTGGATCGAGATTGGATAATTTTCCACCATGGTCAGTTGGCCGCCGTGGAAGATGGTGGATGATTCATGTTCAATGCGGGTCTCCAGGTAGCGGTCTACGGTTTCCAGAAAATTCTTGCAGTGGAACGGGGTGTGGAAACCGAGGATGGTGCTGCCCAGCATCCCCTGTAGCAGCTCCTCTCTCCAAGGGCAGATGCCGAATGATTCAGGGTTTGGCCAGGGAATGTGCCAGAAGGTGATAATGGTTGCCTTGGGCAGCCGCTGCCGGATCATCTTCGGCAGCAGGGCAAAGTGGTAATCCTGCACCAGCACCACCGGGTCATCGCTGCGGGCCTCCTTGACCACAGCATCGGCAAAGCGCTGGTTGATCTTCTGGTACTGCTGCCAGTCACTGCTGCGGAAGATGGGCCGTACATGGGCGTTGTGGCAGAGCGGCCAGAACCCTTCGTTGGCAAAGCCATAGTAGTAGCCCTGTTCTTCCTCCTCGGTCAGCCAGATCCGGCGCAGGTTGTACTCAGGTTTTTGGGGTGGTACCCCCACACGGTCGTCACGGTCCACGGTCTCGCGGTCAGCCGAGCCGCTGCCGTGGGCGATCCAGGTACCGGAACAGGCCCGCATCACCGGCTCAACTGCGGTTACCAGGCCGCTGGCCGGACGATGGACCACGGTTCCCTGATCCGCCTTGACATGGATGTACGGCTCACGGTTGGAGACTACCAGCACCTGATCACCGGCCAGCTGCTTGTTCAATAACCTGCGCAGGGCAGCCGGGTTCCAGACGGTCGTCATGTCATCGGCATGGCGCCGTTCAGCTTCCAGATTACGCATCATGGCCCGCATCTCAACTACCAGCGGCTGCAGCTCCTCACTGGTTGGCTTACTGAAGGGACGCAGGATACCTTCTCCCCGCATCATGGCCCGTACCCCCTCCATCCAGCCACGCCAGCTTAAATGTGCCACAAAAACGGTAATCAGTGAGATCACTACACCCAGCACCACAAACAGGATGATGACATACTTGCGGGTATCGGCGCTGCGACGCTCCACAAAGCTCATGTCATGCACCAGCACCAGGGAACCGACTGAAGTGTTACCAAAATCAAGCGATGACCTGAAAATATGCACCGGCCCCTGACTGAGTCGGATCAGGTGTGGCGGCTCTTTCTCCTCTTTCAGATCAGGAGTGCAGGCGATCTCTTTGGGAAATGCCTGGGTGCGGTAGAGCAATTTGTTCTCAGTGTTGCAGATACCCAATGCTAACAGACGCTCATCCTGAGTCGCCTTCTGTAGTAAGGTGCTGATCTTGCCTCGCTCTTTAGAAACAACCAGCTCAGCAAGGGAGTCTTGAAGGGTGCTGCTGACCAGTCTTGAACGGATATCCAGATCTCGGGCAAACCATTTCAGGGTCAGATTATCAATCAGCGGTACTACAGTATAGGCCAGCAGTGCCAGCGCTGCAGCCAGCGGAATGATAAAACGCAGTGACAGGTGCAAAGATCGCAAGTTACGCATCAATTCTCCTTAAAAAGCCGAGTCCCAGCGCTTGCTGAGCCGGATGGCCGAGTTGATCAACCCCACCATGCTGTAGGTCTGGACAAAGTTGCCCCACTGTTCACCGGTGCGCGGATCAATATGCTCTGCCAGCAACCCCAGTCGGTTGCGCTTTTTCAGCAGATTTTCAAACAGTGAGCGGGCTTCATCTATTCTACCCAGGGCCGACAGGGCATGGATGTACCAGAAGGTGCAGACAATAAAGGCATTTTCCGGTTTGCCAAAGTCATCGGCTTCAACGTAACGGTAGACATAGTCACCCCGTTTCAGTTCCTTTTCGATGGCGGCAACGGTAGAGGCAAAGCAGGGGTCATCGGCGGAAAGAAAGCCGACATCATGGAGTAGCAGCAGGCTTGCATCCATACTGCTTCCTTCAAACGATGCGGCAAAGGCCTGTTTTTCCTCATTCCAGGCCCGTTGGTAGATCACGGTATACATCTGGTCGGCATGGGAACGCCAGTAAGCTGATCTCTCTTGTAACCCAAGACGGTCGGCAATAAGGGCCAGGCGGTCGCAGGCCGCCCAGCACATCACGCTGGAAAAGGTGTGAACACGGGCAGTACCGCGCAGCTCCCAGAGACCGGCATCGGGCTGGTCATAGACTTGTGCGGCGATCTCACCCAGGGATTCAAGCCGCTGAAACAGGGCGCTATCACCGCAACGCAGCAGTCGCCGGTCAAAAAAGATGTGGGTTACCGCCAGAATGGCAGAGCCGTAGACATCATGCTGAATTTGTTCAAAGGCCTGGTTGCCACGCCGTACTGGACCCATGCCACGGTAGCCGGGCAGGGTTTCCACGATCTGTTCCTCCAACCGGGCCTTGCCGTCAATGCCGTAGACCGGCTGAAGCCGTCCTCCTGGGGCGCTGGCCGAGATATTGGCCAGATAGCCCAGGTACCGCTCCATGGTCTTGGTTGCCCCCAGACGATTCAGGGCATTGACCACAAAGTAGGAATCCCGCAGCCAGCAGAAGCGGTAGTCCCAATTACGTACCGTGTTGGCTGCTTCGGGGATGGAGGTGGTCATGGCGGCAATAATGGCGCCGGTGTCATCGAAGGTATTCAGTTTTAAGGTAATGGCAGCCCTGATCACTTCATCCTGCCATTCAAACGGAATACCCAGATCGCGCACCCACTCATGCCAGTAGGCAATGGTCTCATCCAGAAAACGGCTGGCAAGGTCTCTGATAGAACTTGGGATGGTTTCATCAGCGCCGAAAATCATGGTAACGCTGTCGTCCAGAAAAAACGGTTGTTCCTGCAGCAGCATAGTGATGGAAGCATCAGTTGTCAGGCGGAGAATCCAGTCTGGGGCAAGGTACCGGATATGATGGCTGCCGTAGGTAACCGGGCAGCGCTCACGGCCATAATCGCTGGCAGGGCGTATCACCAGCCTGATACGGGGGCTACCCTGCATTCTCTTGATCTGACGAATCAGCATGACCGGGGTAAACATTCTGCCAAATTGACGGAAACGGGGGGCAAAATCGGTTATTTCAACCATGGCACCGGAGGCGTCGGTCATGCGGGTCACCAGCACCGCGCTATTGGGCAGGTACTGTTGCTCAACACTGATCTGCTCCACCAGTTCAATAGCACAATAGCCGAATCCATCCTGGTCAGTATGTTCCTTTAACAGGGAACAGAAGACCGGATCACTGTCAAAACGGGGCAAACAGCACCAGACTATCTCAGCCTGTTCATCTATCAAGGCTCCGACGGCACCGTTGCCGATTAGTCCCAGATCCAGCGTATTTCTCATGTTTGTCTCCTGATCAGTCTGCTGAAGGTGTCTACTGGTGTATAAACACGGTTGCTATCAGGTAGCTGATGTAGCCGATGTAACAGGCCAGCAGCAGTGCTCCTTTAAAGCGACTGATGTTGCCTGATCTGCGGTAATTATAACTGAATATGAACAGAGCAAGCGTTATTACTCCCATGGTAAGCATATCCCGAAGATAGACTGTGCGATCAAAATCAACCGGGTGTATGGTGCCCGCAATCCCCACAACTGCAAGGGTGTTAAACAGATTTGAGCCGATCACGTTTCCTAGGGCAATGTCGTGCTCATTTTTTCTAACTGCACTGATTGAAGAGGCCAGTTCAGGTAGTGATGTTCCTGCTGCCAGAACGGTAAGACCTATGAGCAGGTCGCTTACCCCCAACTGACGTGCAATCTCAACTGCACCCCAGAC
>CAZNWF010000035.1:0-24352 GCA_964576485.1 uncultured Geobacter sp.
CCTATGGCACTGCCAGCATCCCCAAGGTGGATAAGATCACCGGGCCGGGCAACATTTACGTCGCCACCGCTAAACAGCTGGTCTTTGGCCAGGTGGGGATCGACATGATTGCCGGTCCCAGCGAGATCCTGATAATTAACGATGGCTCCGGCAATCCGGCTCATATTGCAGCAGACCTGTTATCACAGGCTGAGCATGATGAGCTGGCCTCCTCAATTCTGATCACCACTGACCGTGGTTTTGGCGAAAAGGTTGCCGCCGAGGTGGAACACCAACTGACGCTACTCTCCCGTGAATCCATTGCACGGGCATCGTGGGACCAGTTTGGCGCCGTGATCGTGGCCGGCTCTTTGGCAGAGGCTGCTGCCTTCTCCAACCGGATTGCGCCGGAACACCTTGAGCTGGCGGTGGCTGACCCGTTCGGACTGCTGCCCTTGATTGACAATGCCGGTGCCATTTTCATGGGGCACTGGACCCCTGAGGCAGCCGGTGACTATCTGGCCGGCCCCAACCATACCCTGCCAACGGGCGGCACAGCCCGTTTCTTCTCGCCGCTGTCGGTGGATGATTTTGTTAAAAAGTCATCCCTTATCAGCTTCTCGGAAGCTGGCCTGAAGCGGTTGGGCAGCAGGATCGTCCAGATTGCCGGTCTGGAAGGGCTGGAGGCCCATGCACGGTCGGTCAGCTTGCGGTTGGAGGAGGGCAAATGAATCCACTCCGCCCCTCCATTGCCACTATGGCAGGCTATGTGCCTGGTTTTCAGCCACCGGACATCGCCTCCTGGATCAAGCTGAATACCAATGAGAATCCCTTTCCGCCATCGCCAAAGGTGCGGGAAGCAATTCTTGCAGAGTTGGCTGAAGATGCTGCCTCTCTGCGGACGTACCCCAGCGCTTCCAGTGAAAAGCTGCGGCAGGCTGCGGCTGAGCTGTACGGTTTTGATCCTTCCTGGATCATTATGGCCAATGGCTCGGATGAGGTGCTGAACAACCTGATCAGGGCCTGTGCCGGAGAAGGGGAGGAGATCGCCTATCTGCATCCTTCCTACTCCTACTATGCCACTCTGGCTGAGATCCAGGGGGCTAAAGTCCGCACCTTTAGTCTGACCGATGATTTCAGGATTGCTGATTTTCCTGACCGTTACAGCGGCAAGTTGTTCTTTTTGACCACCCCCAACTCACCGCTGGGGTTTGCCTTCCCCTTGGATTATGTCGAGGAGTTGGCAACCCGTTGTGATGGCCTGCTGGTGGTGGATGAGGCCTATGCCGACTTTAACGGGTTTAATGCGCTGGAGTTGGTGAAACGCCATGAAAATGTCGTGATTACCCGTACCCTGTCCAAGAGCTATGCCCTGGCTGGCATGCGGCTTGGGCTGGCCATCGCCCGGCCGGAGATTATCGCAGCCCTTGATAAAATCCGTGATCACTATAACCTGGATCGCTTGGCCCAGGCCGCCTGTGTAGCGGCCCTCCAGGACCAGGACTATTTCAGGAAACGGTGTGACCAGGTGGTGGCAACCCGGAAGTTTTTCGTAACAGAGTTGCAATCCTTGGGATATGCGGTATTAGAATCTGCTGGGAACTTTGTTTTTGCATCACCACCGGACCGGAATGGGCAGCGTGTCTATGATGGTCTGTATGCGCGTAAAATTCTGGTGCGCCATTTCAGTGATCCGTTGCTTTGCCACGGTTTACGGATTTCAATCGGCACCTATGAAGAGATGGAACAGACCCTGAGTGCCCTCAGGGAAATTGGTTAACAAGGAGGAACAGCATGCAGCTTTCCGAGATGCACACCCGTTGTGGCCAATGCCATTTTAACTATTCACGGGTTGATACTGAAGCCTGGGGACGCTTCAGCTCCCGCCGGATCATGTGCCCGATCTGTGGCTGGACCGTGTACGAAGAACACCGCTGGGAGGAAAACGGTGAATCCGTGCTGATGAAACGGAACGAGGCTCAAGGGTTTGGGGCTTACCGTTTGATCCCGCCGGGCGGCTACACCGGCTACAACGCCTTTCATTCAGAGCCTCCACCTGAGGTGCTTAATAATATTAAAGAACTCCTGAATGAAAAAGGCTGGAAGGGATACCTTTCAATTTGGGACAGTAAAGAGAAGAAGGCGAAGCTGGTGACCGGGCACCCACTGAACAAGTTTGATCTGGTGGGAGCAAATGGCAGCAAGTGAGGAGTGTTATGAAGCGAACAGCTGAGATTGATCGCAGTACTTCAGAAACAAGGATTCATCTTAAACTGACCATTGACGGCACCGGTCTGTCGGCTATCCGTACCACGGTTCCGTTTCTGGATCATATGCTGCACCTGTTTGCCCGTCATGGTCTGTTTGATCTGACGGTTGAGGCCCAGGGGGATATCGATATCGATTTTCACCACACGGTTGAAGATATCGGGATTGTATTGGGTGAGGCGTTCCGGCAGGCCTTGGGGGATAAAAAAGGGATTGTCCGCTACGGTACTGCCCGTATCCCGATGGATGAGACCCTGGCAGATGTGACGGTTGACTTGTCAGGGCGTCCGTATCTGGTTTACAATGTGGACCTGCCCAAGGTGAAAGTTGGCGAGTTTGATGCAGAGCTGGCCCGTGAATTTTTTCAGGCTTTTGCCAATAACTGTGGCTGTAACCTGCACCTGAATCTGCTGTATGGAGAAAATGTTCACCATATTATCGAGGCCTGTTTCAAGGGCTTTGGCAGGTCTCTGGACAGCGCAACCCGCCAGGATTCACGTCTGCATGGGGTGATGTCCACCAAGGGTGTTCTGTAGCTTTTAATCGGATTTTTACACAAAAAGAGGGGCAGCCTGTTCAAGCCTGCCCCTCTTTTTGTGTCCCAATAGTTTTGAGTTTTACTTGACTTCCTTCAAAAGTACCCTGGCTTTTTTGGCTTCATCACTCTTGGGGTAATCAGCTATCAAACGTTTTAACAGGTACTGGGTACTCTTCAGATCCTTGAGTGCCTTGAAAGAGAGCGCCTGCTTCAGCATGGCTGCCGGAGCCTTTTCTTTTTTGGGATACTGCTTGACCACTTCCTGAAATTCAAGGATGGCCTGCTCATAATTCTTCTCGCCGTAATAGGTTTCACCAATCCAGTAACGTGCATTGGGCACCAGATCGTGGCTGGCATTTTTTTCAATGAAGCTGGTTAGCTGGGTACGGGCGCTGGGCATGTCACCACTTTTAAAGGCTTCAAGTCCTTTCAGATACAGGGCATCAGAAGCGGTATTTTCGGTAATGCTACCAGTCTGGGCAACCTCTTTCATCCGTTTGTTCAGTTCGTCAAGTGCAACCTGCAATTTAACGATCCGGTCCTCGAGCGCTACAATGCGCCGGTCTGAATCTTCACGGTAGCGAGCCAGATCTTCTGCCGGTTTTTTGGCTGCAATGCTCTGGTCGTCGAGTTTGCCTGCCATGACCTGCAGGTCTGACTTGAGGCTGTCAATATTTGCTTGAAGGTCTGCATCCCCCTTCCGTAACGCTGCAAAGTCAGACTTGAAAGATTTTTCACCTTCCCGAGCTGTGCTCAGATCTTTTTCCAAGGTGTAGATCCGATTTTTAGACTCATCAATATCGCGGCGAATCGCTTCAACAGAGCCTGTTGAAGCACAACCGGCTGTTAATGCGGTGAGCAAACAGCCAGATAGAATCCAGACTACTTTCATAGGTGCCCCCTGCGGATGAACTTGCGTTACGTGAATTCACTTTATACCACGCCCAATCTTGTGTTGACAAGTACGCCGTTGGGGTGTCGCTCGTCTGTTTTTGTACTTTTTAATTGACAAACAAGGTGATTTCTTTTAACTATTTTCCGTTTGTGTTTTGGCAGGTTAACGTCGTTCGCGCGTTTATTACATTCGGGAGGTTTGGTATGGAACAGTATGCAATTTACTTCGCCCTGGCCTGTGCCGTGGCAGCCGTTGCCTACGGTCTGATCTCGGCACAATGGATTCTGGGGCTGCCCCAGGGCAATGAGCGGATGAAGCAGATCGCAGCAGCGATCCAGGAGGGTGCAGGTGCCTACATGAAGCGCCAGTACACCATTATTGCAATGGTTGGCGTGGTTATGTTCATTGCGCTGTTTGCCTCTTTGGGGTGGAAAACCGCTGTTGGTTTTGCAATCGGGGCTGTTTTTTCCGGCCTGACCGGTTTTATTGGCATGTTTGTGTCGGTGCGAGCTAACGTTCGCACCACTGAAGCTGCAAAGTCCGGCATTGTTAAGGCACTTGACGTCGCTTTTAAGGGCGGTGCCATCACCGGTATGCTGGTGGTCGGTCTGGGGCTTTTAGGAGTTGCCGGATACTATTTCATTCTGCTTAAGCTGATGCCAGGTGCCCCTGTTAAAGAGGTGGTCAGTCAACTGGTGGGCTTGGGCTTCGGTGGTTCGCTGATCTCCATCTTTGCCCGTTTGGGCGGTGGTATCTTCACGAAAGGTGCTGATGTCGGCGCTGACCTGGTGGGCAAGGTTGAGGCAGGCATCCCTGAGGATGACCCCCGTAACCCCGCTGTTATTGCTGATAACGTCGGCGATAACGTTGGTGACTGCGCCGGTATGGCCGCTGACCTGTTTGAAACCTATGCGGTAACCCTGATTGCTGCTATGTTGCTGGGCGCCATCGCCTTTAATAACTTTAGCGGGGCAGTCAGTTATCCCCTGATTCTGGGTGGTATTTCCATCATCGCCTCAATCATCGGTACTTTCTTTGTCAAGCTTGGTGCCAGCCAGAAGATCATGCCTGCTTTGTATAAAGGCCTGATCGCCTCCGGCGTGCTGGCTTGCATTGCCTTCTATTTTGTCACGGTACAGATGTTCCCGGCTGGCAACCCCTCTGGTTATTCAGCCATGAATATTTTCATTTCTGCCATTGTTGGTCTGGTGGTAACCGGTGCTATCTTCTGGATCACCGAGTACTACACCTCCACAGAATACGCTCCGGTTAAACATATTGCGGAGGCATCCACCACCGGTCATGGTACCAACGTCATCGCCGGCCTTGGTATTTCAATGAAATCAACTGCTGCACCGGTTATCGTCATTGCGGCGGGTATCATTGTGGCCTACAAATGCGCTGGCGTGTACGGTATCGCCATTGCTGCTGTTTCCATGCTGTCTCTGACCGGTATCGTGGTTGCCATGGATGCCTATGGTCCGATCACCGATAACGCTGGTGGTATCGCTGAGATGGCTGAGCTGGACGATTCAGTCCGTGCCGTTACTGATCCTCTTGACGCAGTTGGTAATACCACCAAGGCGGTTACCAAGGGCTACGCCATCGGTTCTGCCGGTTTGGCTGCCGTGATTCTGTTTACTTCTTACGTTGATGAACTGAATCAGGCGCTGAAGTTGGCCAGCAAGCCAATTATTTCATTTGACCTTTCTGACCCCTACATCATTGTCGGCCTCTTTATCGGCGGCATGCTGCCTTATTACTTTGCTGCCCAGTGTATGGAAGCGGTTGGCAAGGCAGGTGGTGCAGTTGTTGTTGAGGTGCGTCGTCAGTTTCGCGAAATTAAGGGGATTATGGAAGGAACAGGCAAGCCGGATTATGCTGCCTGTGTTGATATCGTCACCAAGACGGCTCTGAAAGAGATGATCATCCCCGGTATCATTCCGATTGCCGCACCTATTATTGTCGGTTTTACCCTGGGCCCCAAGGCTTTGGGCGGCGTGATCGTTGGTACTATCGTTACCGGTATCTTTGTTGCCATTTCCATGACCACTGGTGGTGGAGCCTGGGATAACGCCAAGAAGTATATTGAGGATGGCTACTTTGGCGGCAAGGGTGGCGATGCCCACAAGGCTGCTGTTACCGGTGATACTGTCGGCGACCCCTACAAGGATACTGCCGGCCCTGCGGTTAACCCGATGATCAAGATCATCAATATTGTTTCTTTGATGATTGTACCGTTGCTTGCAAAACTGATCTAATTAGCGACTGTAGTTGTTTGAAACTGAAAAGCTGCATGGGAACTGTTTCCATGCAGCTTTTCTCGTCCTGGTGCATCGTTATGGCTATTCTCTCACAAATGTATCTATGTCGCTGTCATTTACCATCCCCATTATATGCGCATATTCAGCTTCAATAAGGGCGTAATGTCCTTCGGTCTCCTTTACCACCCGTTCAAAAATTGCCTTAACCATGGGATCAACAACTCCGGCGGCAAGTTGGGTGTACTGACCGATGCATTCTTTCTCTTCAACAAGAGCCAACTCGAGCGCTTTCTGCTCACCCATCTCTTCGCTGATCGCTTTTTCAAGCTTCATATAGGTGGGATTCTTGGTGTCAACCGGAGTAGCTATAAAGCTCTGCAGGTCACCAAACTCGGTCCCCTTGTAGTGATCAAAGAAATGTTTTACATGGGTTGCCTCTTCTGCTGCCAGCAGTTCCAATACCTTCTTTGCGCGCTCATTCTTTGCAACAGACGCTGCACGTGCATAAAAATCCATGCTGTCTTTCTCTGCTTTAATAGCAAGTTTCAGGGCCTCTTGAACTGAATATTCCTTTCCCATGGTTGCTCCCTCCTCATATTTGGTGGATGTCTGATGAAAAGGCTTATACCTTTAAATTTAAATACTGCAAGTCCTGCCAGAGATTTTTTTGCCTTGTGTACGGTTGGGTTGTGAAACAAAAAAAGAGGGCAGCCGATTGGCTACCCTCTTTTGAATTTTTATGGCTCCCCAGCGCGGACTCGAACCACGGACATGGTGATTAACAGTTTCCAAAATATGCTTTTATCTGGTTTTATCGTTTTTTAGATAGTATATTTATATCAGGTATTTATATCGTTTCTTCTTCTTTTTTCTCTCTCTGATTTTTATCTATTTTTACTACAATCTGCTACAATATTGCTACAACAGAATTGGAGGATGGAATTATGCCCACCCAAAAATTGACGCAGCGGTTTGTCGATGCGTTACCACCGAGCGAAAAACTCACGCTCTACTTTGATGAGTCCATGAAGGGCTTTGGAGTCTATACAACCGCCAATGCGAAAACCTATTTCATTCAAGCCCGAGTGAACGGGAAAGAGAAAAAACGGTCAATAGGCAAGGCGTCACTCATGAAGCTTGATGCCGCACGTACAGAGGCCAGGGAGATACTGGCTCTCATGGCCAAGGGTGTTGATCCGGTTGAGGAAGAAAAGAAGCACCAGCTCTGTTCTATGACGCTCTCACAGGCATTTGAGCGCTACTGTTCAACCAGGTCACTGAAGGCCGGAACCATTGCCACCTACAAAAAGTTTTTCAGGTTATATCTGAGTGACTGGCTGTCCAAGCCGGTTTCCGAAATATCAAAGGATAACGTTGCCGCTCGGCATAAGCTGATCAGCCTTGAGCATGGTGAGGTTGCCGCCAATAATACGCTGGTTACATTCAGGGCTATTTACAATTTTGTGCATAGCCTCTCGGATGGATCAATACCTGATAATCCAGTAAAAAGGCTCAGCCAGACTCGTCAATGGAATAAAGTGACCAGAAGGACCAATTTCATAAAGCCGAATGAGCTGCAGGCTTGGTACGCTGCTGTCATGCAGATTGAGAATCCGTATGTTCGGGACTACCTTCTGCTTACCATTTGTACCGGCTTGAGGAAAATGGAAGGGCTTACCCTGAAGTGGGCTGATGTTGATATGCGTGATCGTTCGTTTACGGTTCAGGACACTAAAAACGGCAACCCCCACACAATGCCGATGAGCAATTTTCTGTATGTGCTGTTTCAGCGGCTTTATGCGATTCGCAGCAATGACTACGTTTTCTATGGCGAAGGTAAAGCTGGTCATCTTGTTGAACCCCACAAGCAACTTGTCTTCATCGAGTATAAAACAAAATTGCTGCTGAACAGTGTCCAGAGCCAAGAGGAGCTTGACCGCAAGATAGCGGAACAGCCTGATGCAATCGTACCTGGAGTTAAATTCTGCATGCACGACCTACGCAGAACTTTCATCACAGTTGCGGAGAGCACGGAGATTTCCTATGCCTCGCTTCAGAAGCTTTTGAACCATAGTAGCGGCAACAGCGTTACCAGTGGCTATATTCAGATTACCACTGACCGCCTGCGTGAACCTATGGAACGTATTAGCAGGCGATTGCTTGAGCTTATGCTGCCATCTTCAGGTGAGCAGCAAGGCTCTGAAGCTAACATGCCAACCAACTGACCGCTTGCAATTGTATGTATACTTTATTACAGTAACAGCTGTTACTATAACTCGCTTCTGGTGGTGATGATGAAGTTCTATAACCGGACAGATGAACTGGCTGAGCTTGCCACCCTCTATGAGCAGTCAGCCGATAGCGGACGGATGACCGTGCTTACCGGTCGCCGTCGTGTCGGCAAGACGGTATTGGCTCTTGAAGCATCAAAACAGCACAAGCATATCTACCTGTTTGTTTCCAAAAAGGCTGAAGCTCTGCTTTGTCAGGAACACCTTGAAGAAATCCGGCGTCTGTTTAACCCGCCCTTTGTGGGTGAAATACGACACTTCAGAGATATCTTCCTGTTACTGATTGAACTATCCCGCACAGAACAGATAACCCTGATCATTGACGAGTTTCAGGAGTTTTTTAGCATCAACCCTGCAGTCTATTCAGAGTTGCAGGGGATCTGGGATCGTAATAAGTCCACCTGTAAGCTGAACGTGATCTTCATCGGATCTGTCCACTCCCTGATGTATCGCATCTTCCAGGACCAGAAAGAGCCACTGTTCGGCAGAGCTGACCGGATCATGTTTCTCAAGCCGTTCAGTATCCGTTCCATCCATGCAGTAACCAGCGATTACAGCCATCCTGATATCCAGACGCTGTTTGACGTTTATGCCATTACCGGAGGACTCCCCAAATATCTTGAGCTGTTGGCAGAGAACAAGGCGTTGCCCAGAGCAGAGCTGTTTGACTTTATGTTCAAACCGTTTTCGCCGTTCCTGAACGAAGGCAAGAACCTGCTGATCGAAGAGTTTGGCAGGGACTACGGCACCTACTTCTCCATACTGGAGCTGATAGCAACCGGCAAAACCGCCAGAAGTGAGATTGAGTCAGTACTTGAGATCCATACCGGCGCGTATCTGGCAAAACTGGAAGGTGAATATGCCCTGATTGACCGGCACCGTCCCATTACCGCTAAGCCGGGAGGCAGGCTACAGAAGTATTACATCAGAGACAATTTCCTGAGCTTCTGGTTCAGATTCATATACCGCAATCTTTCGGCGGTTGAGACCGGCAACTTTGACTATATACGTCAGATTGTGAACAGGGATTATGCCACCTGGTCAGGCAGGATTCTGGAGCGCTTCTTCCATGAACTGTTTGCCCAAAGTGGCAGATATAACCGTATCGGCTCTTACTGGGAGCGTGGTAACAGAAACGAAATTGATCTTGTGGCTGTTAACGACCTTACCAAAGAGCTGGTTGTTGCCGAGATCAAACTGAACAGAGACAGAATCAATCTTGTAGAACTGGAGCAAAAAGCCCGTAACCTCTGCATGGAGTTTCAAGGATACAACATAAGCTACAAGGCGCTTGGGATTGAGGATGCAGCAGTATACCTTGAGCAAAGGCAACAAATTCCTGCAATGGAGCATGTATGTCCAACATGATAACAGTGGAAGAAGCTATCAACCTGGTTGCCAGAACCATTGCTGAATATAATCCATACAAAGGCAATGGAGACACCTCGGCCTACAACGATAGATTGCGTAACCAAGCACTGGCTTTCATTGAAAGCGTAATAGATCAGATTACTCCTGACCTAAAGCCGTTTGATGGCTATTTTGAGCACGGCTTCCTGACGATCGAAAATGTATTAGGCGAGACAGATTGCTATAGCTTTGTTGGTAGTACTGTTGATTCAGAAGCGCTATCCCTCTTGGCTCAAAAACACTATTCGCCCCTCAGCTCACCTCAAAAACAAAAGCAAGCCAAGCAGAAGAACTTGCATAGCGTTCCTCAGAACATTATCAGTAGTACAGACGATGCAAAAAAAATGAGCAATAAGCGCTGGGAAGAATCGCGTAAAATGAAGGATAAAATTGAGCAATTTGTGATTCAAGAAGCACTACGGGATGGATGTACCTGCACGCATATGCAGATGTATAGAGTTCTGGAGTCGGCAGATATCGACGGTAAAATGCTCCTAGACACATTAATTTTATCAGAAGATGTGGCAAAAAAGCATGTAAAAAAGGTCTATGCCGAAAAAGTATCAAAAGATCGAATTGCGCCAGGCGCTCCTCCAAAACAAAACAACTGCCCAGCACACAAACTATGACACAATTTGTCACCGGCAGAGAATGAAATGACGTCAATTGTCAGTTTTTTTACAATAATAACATATAGTTTAATAGTTTCTTAAAAGTAGATCCATCCGCATAACCCCACTTATCACCTGCCGCATCTCATAACTTAATTTCCGCATAACCCACAATATCGCTTATTGGCACAAAAATGTTGGCAGTGGTTCTTGCAAAAGCACTGGTCATACGCAGCGCATCCCGGCCGGAAGTAATGCACGTACCTAGTGAAGGAGAAACACTTATGCAAGTCACACCTCTATTGAAGCAAAAGGAAGTAGCCACATGGACAGGAATGTCAGAAGCGTGGCTGGAACAAAGCCGGTTCAAAGGGCTAGGAATCCCGTACATAAAAATAGGCAGAGCTGTGCGTTATAGGGTCGATGATGTCCAGCATTGGATTGACGCCCATTACATTGCAGCAGGCATTTAAGCTTGCCATGCCAACAACTGAATAGACATAGATGAGCAGGCCGGGGCAACCCGGCCTCATGAAACGGTACAGAGAAGTTCTGAACAGTACTGAAAAAAACTGAAGCAACCTCGTTATTAACAGACACAGGTGAAGTGATTCACCAAGTCAACGTAGAGGTAATGAGTATGAAGGAACAAAAAATTGATCAGCTGTATGATACCAGATCTGCAGCAGAAGTATTGGCGGTATCACCCAAAACGCTTGAATTCTGGCGCTGGAAAAAGTGCGGCCCACAGTATGTCCGGGTAATGCATCGGATCAGATACCGCGAACAGGATCTGCTGGACTTCCTGGTGCAGCAGAACCAACCGGCTGAAAACTAGCCGGTAACAAAAAAGCAAAGCCCAGCAGGAACTGGGCTGAAAGGATTTGAAATGAGTAACAGAAGTAAATTGTTAGAGTCAGCGCTTGCTCTGGCTCAGGAAGGAATGCCAGTCTTTCCGCTGGTGCCTGGTGGTAAAACCCCACTGACACCTAACGGATTCAAGGATGCAACCACTGATGCAGCTCAGATTCTGGAATGGTGGACAGCAACACCTGATGCCAACATAGGTATGGTAACCTCCGGCCTGCTAGTGTTGGATGTTGACAGCAAAAACGGCAAAGACGGCTTTAAAGAACTTGAGCAGCTGGAGGCCACCCATGGTGCCCTGCCAGCAACTCTTACCCAGATAACCCCCAACAGCGGTAAGCACTATATCTACAATGCCCCTGCTGAGGGAACAGTCGGTTCACGGGTCAACTGCCCTGCCGAAGGTCTGGATATCCGTGGTGAAGGTGGATACATCGTAATAGCTCCTTCTGTTATTAACGGTACTGCCTACCAGCTGGATGCAACACCGATTGCGGATGCACCTGCATGGCTTGTCGAGCTTGTTTCCAACCATCGGCCAGCCCTTAAGGCAATTAGCGGAGGCAGAATCAGTGAAGGTTCCAGAAATGCTGATCTGTTTGCCATGGCCATGGAATGCAACCGGAATGGTCTGGAGGAAGCAGCTGCGCTTGAGGAGCTGTTGATCAAGAATGCCCAGGTATGCGATCCGGCATTGGGGGAAGATGAAGTCAAGCGTGTTGTCAGCAGTGCCTACCGCTATGACACCCAAACACCTGCAGAAATAACCAGAATGAACAGCCTTCATGCTGTGGTGAATGTCGGCGGCAAGATCAGAGTCATGAATCATGTGATCGACCCGGATACTGGACGTTCAGATGTAAATTTCTCCACTCCCGCAGACTTAAAGGTCAAATATTGCAATCAGATTGTTAAGTCAAAAAATGGTGATGATATCCAACTGGGTGTGTACTGGCTGAATCACCCCAAGCGTAAAGACTATGATGGGATCACCTTCAATCCGGTTGAGACCCCAAAAGGGTTCTTCAACCTATGGACAGGCTTTGCAGTTATTCCGAAACAGGGAGACTGTTCAAAGTTCCTGGCTCACATCAGGGACAACATCGCTAATGGAGATGAAATAGTCTTCAACTACATCATTGGCTGGATGGCCCACATTGTACAAAAACCAGCAGACCGTATCGGCATTGCCCTGGTCATGCGTGGTTCAATGGGCACTGGCAAAGGCGTATTTGCCAATGGCTATGGCAGTATCTTTGGCCGACACTACCTTCCTCTGTCCCAGTCCTCCCAACTCACAGGCAAATTCAATGCTCACATGAAGGATAAGCTGCTGCTGTTTGCGGATGAATCATTCTGGGCTGGGGATAAATCAGCAGAAGGTGTTCTGAAGTCACTGATCACGGAACCGTTCCTGGTAATCGAGGGTAAGGGCGATAACGCTTACAAAATCAAGAACCACCTGCACTTTATCTTTGCCACCAACAATGACTGGTGCGTTCCAGCCGGTCCGCAGGAACGAAGGTTCTTTGTTCTGGATGTTGGTGAACAGCACATGCAGGACCATGCCTACTTTTCAGCTATTCAGAATGAACTGGATAATGGCGGTACAGAAGCGCTGCTGCACTATCTGATGAACTATCAGATAGAAGGAACCAACCTCCGCAAGTTTCCGCAAACTGAAGCACTGCTTGAGCAGAAGGTCTTTTCCATGACCCCCATCCAGAAGTTCTGGTACTCCCGCTTACAGGCAGGGAGTTTGTCTTCCACCAGAAGTAGTTGGGACACGGAGATTCCAAAAGAGTGGCTGTACGGTGATTTCATAAAATTCTGCAATGAAATTGGCGTTCGCCACAAGTCCAGTGACTCGGAGTTCGGAACCCAGCTTATGAAGATTGTCCCAGATCTAACTACCGGCAGAAGCAGTGCCGGAAGATACGGTGAAAGGAGAAAGAACACCTACCGTTTACCCTCGCTTGAAGAGTGCAGAGCTGCATTCTGCAAACTGGTCAATTTTGAAATTACCTGGCCTTCGTATCAAGAAGCCACAGTAGCTGAAGAACAGGAAGCGGCTTAAACCCAAGACTTCCCCCGGCCAGTCCGGGGGGGGCTTTCGATAAAGAAAGGAAAACACAATGAGTACAAATAGTTTTAATAAAATGAAATCAGTCAGGGGAGTCGGTGAATGGGCCGGTTACTCCTATAACTGCGGTGTTGGCTGCAGTCACGGCTGCAGATACTGCTTCAGTGCCAGCTTCTTTGTTCAGGTGGACTTTGTTGCCAGCAGAGAAGCGTTTCGCAATGAATGCCCCAACAGGAACAAGATTGATATCAGCCAACGTGTTGATCAGGCGGTCATGTTCCCATCGGCGCATGACATTACTCCAACCTATCTGGAAACCTACTGTAGAACCTTAGCCAATATTCTTGATGCGGGAAACAGAGTGTTGCTGGTCTCAAAACCCCACTTTGAGTGTATTGAGCATATCTGTCTGGAGTTCAGAAGCTACCTGCAGCAGATGGAATTAAGGTTCACCATCGGTTCAACTGATCCAGAGCTTACCAGCTACTGGGAACCCTATGCTCCACTGCCTGAAGAACGGATGAGAGCACTGGCCTATGCCACCGAGCAGGGGTATCAAACCAGTGTCAGTATGGAACCAATGCTTGCTGGCAGAGAAGATGCCATAGCTACTTTCAGGGAGCTGTTACCCCTGACCAATGGAACCATCTGGCTCGGCATGATGAATAATATGGATAAGCGGTTCAATCTGGTAACTGATCAGGACCGCCAGCAGCTTGAGCGGATTACAGCTCTCCAATCAGCTGATGAGATGCTGGCTCTGTATGCGGAACTTCAGCATGAACCGCAGGTTCGCTGGAAGGACTCAATACTGGATCTTGTAAAGAATGCATAACTACTCGGGGGCCGGTGCTCCCGGCCTCTTTTAAACCTAAAAAATGGAGAATTAAAATGACAAAATTAACAATATATTTATTTGGTTACGAACCAGCTCAGACTATAGTCACAAGAACCATTGATGGAAGATCATGGTATATGGCGGCAGACATTTGTGGACTGCTTGGGATCAGTAATCATAGCCTTGCAGTTCAGAATCACCTTGATGATGATGAACAGCTCAAGACCACCGCCTATATCGGTGGATACGGCAAAAAGCACATTTTGATGATTAACAACAGCGGCATGCTTAAGCTGGTGAATGCGGCTCAGGATGCAAAAGCTGCATTTGTAAAGCAACGTGCCCGGAATATACCGGACCGTTGCCTGCCTGAAGATCAGCAGCATCTCAGATTGGCTGCATAATGTGTCAAGGTGGTGTCCGGGTGGAGATGGCTCCCCCGGACATTCTCAGGGCTTATAAATACTGGATTGTCCTGTGTGTCATAGTTGTCAGGGGTAAAGAGTGAGTTGGGAAAAGTGAAGCTAATACGATACGAACTGTAACTCTTGCAGCAGCAATTTTCAAAAATGCCATGACAGGCATGACAGCTAGGACAAGTTAAATATGAAGGTGAAATAAAACAATGGAAACAGCTAATTACAATACTTGTGAAATCGAATATGGTGGATATGCCAGTACAAACCCTGGTCATCACAATGATTCTTATCGGATGGTGGAATACCTGGACACTATCATAGGCACTGTTCAAATACGGAGCCCCCGAGATATTCAACAGCGACCAGGGGTGCCAGTTTACCAGCGAGGCATTCACCTCGGTGCTGAAGCAGTGGAACGTCAGAATCAGCATGGACGGTAAAGGCCGGTTCAAGGACAACATCTTCATTGAACGGCTCTGGCGTACACTTAAGTATGAAAGGATCTACCTGAGAACCTACGAGACCGGAACTGAGCTTTTCAAAGACCTGACCGAATGGTTCAACTGGTACAACAACGGCAGAAAGCATACATCACTTGACAAGCAGACACCGGATGAGGCGTATTACCAAAAACTTAAGCTGGCAGCCTGAAGCCAGAACATCAACCAGATCGAGACATTGCTTATTTCACCTCTCAGGCTGTCTCACAAAAACCGACCAGCTAAGGCTAGATAAAGCTCCTAGGAGGGATGAGTACAAAAATATGGCACCGATACAAAAACATCCAATAAAAGTCACATGCAAAAAATGCAGTTTCTCTGAAAAAATTCCTATTGATAGAATCCCGCCAAATATTAAGAAAATAATTTGCCCTAAATGCCAAACTGAGCTGGACTTTGAGTCAGTTAGGCTAAATGACCTAAGTTCAAAGCTAAGTGTATTAAAAAATGAGTGCATTCTTCATGGTTTTTCAGAACAAGTAGGAAGGGTATCGCAGAGAATTAGGGACTTGAATGAACCTCTTCTGGTTATGGTTGTTGGTGAAGGTAATTTTGGAAAGTCCACACTAATAAACGCATTAATTGGTAAAGATATAGCCCCAGTATCAATACTTCCCAAAACATGGAAGGTTGATTTATATGAAGCTGATCAATATGAGGAAGCAGCGTGGCTCTATATGCGCGAAGCTCCGGATAAGCCCCAAAAAGTGTCAATTTCAGAGGCTACCAAGATTTGCGAACAAGAAGAGAATAATGCTAAATCGATGAAAGATAAAGGGCACTCATGGAAAAGCGACCTTTTTCAGGTGAGGTGGTCTATCAAGGCGGATTGGCCCCAACAAAAAGCTGCGTTAGTTGACACTCCAGGTTTTTCTCAGTTACGTGCTGATACATCTGTCTCTGACATTAAATTGTACGGAGGTAATGGTATCCAATTAGCTGCGTCAGATGCATTTGAATATTATTATTACCGAGCAGATATTGTTCTTTGGTGCATAAATGGAAATAAAGTTCAAGATCAAGATACACTTGAGGCTCTTGCTAAAGTACACGCGCAAGATAAAGTTATAATAGGTGTGTTAACAAAAATGGATAGAATTCCTAATGATAGATGGCCAGAAATACAATATGAAGCACGAAAAACATTTGGGCAATATATAAATGAATTTGTTTGCACTGCAGCAGGAGCTAAATCAGATGTAAAGCAACAGACAATAAGTAAT
Source organism: uncultured Geobacter sp. (assembly GCA_964576485.1). Classification (GTDB taxonomy): domain Bacteria; phylum Desulfobacterota; class Desulfuromonadia; order Geobacterales; family Pseudopelobacteraceae; genus Trichlorobacter. The sequence goes on from CAZNWF010000035.1 coordinate 16,187, forward strand.
CTTAGATATATTATTGAAAATAAGTTTATAAATAGCAGTGCAAAATATAATTCGGTATCAAAATATATTAGTGAAGAAGTAAATTATTTAGCAAATTGTGTTGATGTTATAATGGACTGTTATGAAAAAAATATAGCCACACGGAGCAAGCTTGCTTCGAGTATTTCTAACAACATTGCTAAAGCGTTTGATACGGCAATTAGTGAAGTTGAAAGTGCTTGGAAAGCAATTGAATCATCAGCAGTTGTAAAATTAGATGAGTTTTATGATCGTTGCAACGGGGATGTTGAACATTTCAGGAAACTTGTGTCGGAAAGCTGTATCGATACATATGAAATAAATAACAAAGTCAGCCGTGTGCTTTCCGCCACGCGCGACAGAACAGATGCAGAAATACAGGTTGCCATCTCTAAAATTGTCTGGGATGGTGTGCTAATCGGCGGCACTAAAGCCGAACCATTACAGATTAATGATACAAGCATTATTAAGTTGCCAGCTGACTTCAAAACATCAGGTGTAATGAGTATAAATCTTACCGGCAGTGAAGGTGTTGGTGTTGGACTAGCCACAGGGGGGGCTGCTGCCGCAATTTCAATGTTTGTCCTTGGCCCTATTGGAATATTAGGTGGTTTATTAGGTTTGTTTATTGGAGCGGCAAAGAAAAAAACTGATTGTATAAGTGCTGCAAAATCAGAAATTTGCAACTTTATTAGTAAAAATCAAGAATCTGTAGTTTCTATGTGTAACAACTGCAAAAAACAGTATGTTGACATGCTCAATCAACATTTAGAAAATTCATTTATTTGCCATCATGGCAAAAACTATAATGAAATAATTCGGCACATATTAGATGCAGACAGCACGGTTAATAATTTGGGCTGTCTGCCACAGAAAACAAGATATCTTATTCCGGTGGGCATATATAGTAAATTTAAATTAGCTGATTTAAATGGTAACAAGTGGTCGATATATTATTACAAAAACGGTGCAGGGGAAGATTGGGATGGTGCTGTCGTAGATGAGTGGAGAAAATCTACCATTCCAGTATTAATAAAGAAGCTTGTTGAAACAAGCACCACCCCATTTCACTTAGTAAATTTAGAGAACATAAAATCCGAATTTTTTAACGGCGTGAGAAAAGAGATAATCTGTAGAATTACAGGTTCAGATTGGTCAAGCACGGAAAATGGTTTAACGGTATCTGTTTCAGACATAATTTTGAGTTCTGGGGCATCTGAAAAAATCAAGGGAATGCTCCCAACCGCTAATGAAATAATAACTGGTACTGCTAACTCGCGGCTGAATGAATTGAAACACCATAATTTGAACATGAAAGAACACTTTACTGAAACATACAATTCGTCAATGAGTACTTTAATCCGCAACTTCAGTGAATCCATTGTTGTTATGCACCCAAGGTACGCAATGATGGCCATGCTTGCAGTTGCTTTGCTGGTTTATTGTTCGAGATATGTAGATACCACATGGATGAAAATAGTGTTTCAATGTGGAGGTGTAATAGGTATATGGTCAATTTACGGTAATAATTATAAGCAAGATGATTTTGTCGCTTTTTACATGATGACGAGTCTTGCGCTAATTCTGACAACAATATGGTACTTCAATATAGTCGTATTTTATTTGTTATTTTTGCCAGCAGCTATGTTGATAATTTACATGATTTTTGCGTATATCAATCTATACGGTCGGGCTAGAGAAGAAAGTAACATGGCATTTGATAAATATATAAACAAATTAAATACAGAATCAATGCATTTAATAAATAAAGGGCTGAATCTATGACTGATTCTAGTATGACAATAAGTTATTTAAGCAGGTTTGTCGGTGATGATTCTTTGTTGGCGCCTGAGGACATTCTTCCACTATATAGGCTGCAGCAAGATGCTAAGTTTGTCTCGTCACAAATTCCAAGGCTTATACTTGTAGGAGAATTCAAGGCTGGCAAATCGACTCTCATGAACGCATTGCTTGGTGGTAACCACGCGGCCACAGATGTTCTTGAAATGACATCTTGGATTGCGCGTTATTGGCCATCAGATATCCCCTTTTGCCGAATCATCTGCGATGATGGCAAAGAGATTGAAGTTCAATCTGAGGATTTCAAACAAAAATGCCAGTCGAGGAGTTTTACTCAAAATGAACTAGCCCAGATATCAAGAGTTGACATTGGCTTGCCAATTTCAACCATGACTTTCAGCATAATTGATTGTCCTGGACTCGGAAGTGTCACCAGAGAAAATGAACGTCGTATGATTGACGCCCTGCAGGATGCTGATGTTATAGTCTGGGCTGTTGATGTTGACTCTATCGGTGGTATGAGAGAAGGGGCTTTATTACAAAAGCTATTATCTCACGGAATGCCATATATTATCGTATTAACAAAATGTGATCTGATTTCAGACTCTGAAATAAAAGAAATTAAGAGCTATATATGTGATGAGTTTTTAATAGAGCCGCAAAATTTATTTCCGACTTCTGCGGATAATGCTTTAAAAGAGATTAAGCAAGGCAAACAAATCAGCACCAATACTGGCATACCACAGTTAAATACTTTTATAAGGCATAATGTTTCAACTCGACATGCAGAATTAAGAAAACAAGCGGAGCTTGCTCACACTACAAGGGTAAATGAACAGGCTCACCTGCTTGTAAGTAAAGTGCTTGATGAACTTTTGAACGCCAAAGATGCATTAGACAGATTTAAAAATATTTCTGAAAGTATGCGTAAAGCTGTTCAGGGACAGCTGGAGATGGAAGTTGAAAGGATGGTTCGTGAACGTATGTTTGCTGACCATCGAAACGCTATTGTGAACGATATTGAAACATCACTAATATCAGGTAAAGGATCTTTGTCTCAGGATTCCATTACTGCAATTTTCAAAAAGAATCTTGGTGAAGAGTATCTTGATAGGTTTTGGCAAGATATTTCTGCTTCTATGATTACATCTGCAAGTCAATTATGGGTGGACAAGCTTAAGGATGTCCAAATTGAACTTGAAGAGATTTGCCAGCAATTCAAGTCTGCATCATGGCATGAGTTCACAGTTAGCCACTCTCCGGAAGCATTGGCATTGAATATCAGTGCCATCTCGAACGAAACATTTTCTACGGCATTAAAAACTTCTTTTGGCATTGCTGGTTTTGCAACTGTATATGCTGCTGCAACAGCACATTTTTCTTTATGGGCGGCTGCAACGGGTGTAGGAATACCGATTGCCGCAATAGGTGCAGTTGTTAGTTCAGCTCTTTTCTACTTTCAAAAAAACAAATCACAGAATGCTGCTGCGTTGGAAGCCACGGGTCTTGTGGATTCCTATGTTAAACATTTTATTGAAGATATTTTGAGGCCTCACCTTTTCCCTCAGATAGCTGAAATAAATATTAACATTCAAAAACATTTGGTGAATGGATTTGAGAATGAGCTAAAAAAGAGATTGCCTGATGCCAGCCTTGATGAATTGCTGAATGAAGCCCAATATTTAAACTATAGGCTTTTTGCACGTAGTGGGAAAAAGGGACAAATAGAGATATATAAAACAGTCAACGCGCCAACTAAGTTTTGTACGGAACCAACTAGCTTCGATGAAAATAATGAAAGTGACAAATCTGAAACTACTGCAGAAAATGAGTCAGAAAGTGCTAGCTTATTTGAAACACTAAACCAATTTATTGATGACCCATCTATCCCTGAAGATCAAAAAATTTCAATTATCATTCATGCAACATCACTCATTTGTGCAATTGTTGCAGCCCAACCTCTTCCATTTGCCGATATATTCTTCCTCACGCCAATTCAGGTTATCATGGTGACGGCAATGTCACGTGTACTTGGTGACCCGATTGACAAAAACAATCCAAAAGAGATAGTTGCATCTGTGGCTGCTGTTGTCGGCTGGGGAGTTCTGGCTCAGCAACTGATTCTTGCTGGATACAAAACGATTATCCCTTTCTTTGGTGCTTTAACCACGATACCTGTTGTGTATGCAGCTACATTTGGTTTGGGCTGTGCCGCCCGTGCCGTATTGGAGGCTCGCAGACGTGATCAGAGTATATCTGATGAAGAGATACGGAAAATTAAAGAAGATGCGGAAGAAAAGGCAAAGGCAGAAAAACATGATTGGTCTCTGGATGGAATGCGTAAGGAGTTTGAGGAGTTAAAGCAGAAGGCCGCTGAATATGAACAGTATAAGGACAAGCTTCAGCAGTCAGAAATAGAGCGGAACCAGTTGCAACTGGAGATAGAGCGATTACTCCGTAAATATGATGGGGCTGTAAGTAAATCGGATCTTGATGATGTTCTGAAGGAAAATTATGCTGTACGCGAGGAATTGAATCACGTTAAGCCAGAGCTTGAACAGCTTAAAGTAAAAATCGAAGCTTTTACCAGAAAGCGCACAGACATCCTTATTAATAGAATTCGCCATTGCTATCCAAGTATTACGCTTGAAACACAGGCATGGCGTGATATTGTTGAGCTGACGGAACACAGACTCAATGCCTTTGAAAGGCAGCTTGGTTTGCTCCAGCATAATCCTGAAAAAGCTAATTTTCGTGACGTCATTGCTGGTACTCGCATCCGGGAAATTGGTTTTGACCACGACGGTAGAATTTATGCAAAAATTGAGGGTAATACCGTAACAATATATCGTATTGGAAATAAGAATTCTCAAGATGAAGATATCAAGTGGGTAAAGCAACGCTGCAAATGAGTCAGCAAAGTTGCAATAGTAGATGGGTGGGGAAATCCTTTTACGCGAACTATCAGGTGGAGCGTAGTTTTTTCAGCATGGTCTCATTTGCTGCAATAAGCTTATTAAGTTGCATGTATGTGTCTCTCTGGGCCTTGCCTCTTCCAGCCAGATATCTTGAGGCAATCCCTGCAAGTAGTCCGAGCCACCATGTCTGGGTGAGAGTAGCTACCCCGCCTCCAATCAGATAAGCCAGATATGACCTGCCGCTTCTGTCTCCAAAATGTATCGCCTTTTCATAATTGTCGGCATCTTTAAGGGAATATGTTGTAAAGGCTATCAGTGCCAGTGAAATAAGCGGCGGTGTCCAATGCATATGTATTGCTGATTGATCTACAGCATCACTTACCAGCTGTGTTACATCCGCATTATCAATTCCTGAAGCTGTAACATGATCTGCTGCTCCATTCATAATTAGTTGTGAATATACCTCATCCGTTGTTACCACATCTATATCGGGGTAACGCTCAAGGGCATGATGGATATACGACACTGAATCCGTTGCCTTCATCTGCAGAACATCTGCTATGTGCCCATCCGGCCCATGTATGGCTATGTCCCATCCTGGCTGCGTGGCTGAGGTAGCCAAAACAGCTTCGTAACCCTCAGGTAAGTTACCACCGTTAAGGTAGTCTAGATACTGCATCTCAAATAACTTTCCTTTAACTCCAGAAATAAGGCCGTTTAGATGCTCATCTGGCAGAGCACGAACAGCTTCCTCGAAGGAAATGTGCTGAGACTCTTGCGGATAGGCAGCTGCAAAAGCAGCTTTTACATCTGCAGAAGCCCCATGGTTCAGGATATCTGACAACAAATCCCCGCCTACCACAATTGAGTCTACCATCCTGTGATTTGAAAACGTCCTGCTCGTAAGCTTACGGTATTCCTCTCCCTGTTCAATAAGGCGAGTTTTTAAGCTTTCGATTTTATCACTGGAAAAGATCTTAAGTGAAGCTGTGTCGTAAACACGCTGCCCAAAACTCACAGCTGCCGTTTTCCCTGCTGTACCTGCCAGCTTTGTTCCTTCATATATTTGCTCTCGGTGATCGTAAACAAACTTTCCAGAAACCGCCGTAGCTTTAATGCCTTGCCTGACTAGCCACGCTGTGGCTTTGCAAGAGGCTTTCAGTGTATTATACGCAAGCAGTTTTGTATTCATGTGTAAGACCAGCAAAATTATTTTTAAGTTTTCTATCTCACTTGGGCAGTGTATACAAGCTATTGTTGTTGCGTCAACCACATGGCTCGCTGATGATTGTTTGCCTCGACATATCTAGCAGGCTGTTGAAATTGAAGTAGTAAAAACGGCCATATTTTAGTATATTTCTGCGCATAACATATTGGTATTGCTAAGGAAAGTTATGCGCGGAACTAATATTCAGAATGAAGCTCTTTTTGCCTATGTGACACCAGAATCATTTGTACCCAAGGATCATCCACTGCGTGCCATTCGCAGCATGGCTGATCAGGCTCTTACCGAGATGAACCCGCTCTTTGACAGCATGTATGCTGATTCTGGTCGTTCTTCCATTGCTCCGGAGAAACTGCTGAAAGCACAACTGCTGATGATTCTGTTCAGCATCCGCAGTAACCGGCAACTGGTAGAGCAGATCCGCTACAACTTCCTGTACCGCTGGTTCCTCGGTATGGGACTGGATGATGAAATCTGGGAACACTCAAGCTTCACCAAGAACCATGAACGACTGATCGGTTCCGATGTAGCTGCCGAGTTTCTGTCCCGCATCCTTGCTCAGGCAGAGCGTAAGCGCCTTCTGTCCCGTGAGCACTTCACCGTTGATGGCACCTTGATAGAAGCATGGGCCTCCATCAAAAGCTTCAAACCCAAAGACGGCCCGCCATCTGCCGGTGGTGGCAAGAATGAGTCAGTTGACTTCAGAGGCAAACAACTCAAAAACGACACTCATTCTTCCGACACTGATCCAAACGCCAGACTGTACCGCAAGGGCAACACCAAAGAGGCCAAGCTCTGCTACCAGGGACACACCTTGATGGAGAACAGAAACGGCCTGATCGTCAAAACCAGCGTCACCACGGCAACCGGTACTGGAGAGCGTGAAGCAGCCAAGACCATGATCAGACAACTGCCTCGTACCACTCGGCGTATCACCGTTGGTGCTGACAAGGGCTACGACACAGAAGGGTTTGTCAAAGAACTCAGGCAAATCAACGTCACGCCACATGTGGCTCAAAACAATACCAGAAGGAAATCAGCCATTGACGGCAGAACCACCGCTCATCCGAACTACAGCATAAGCCAAAGGATCAGAAAACGGATCGAAGAAGGCTTTGGCTGGATGAAGACCATCGGCAGACTGAGAAAGACCATGTACCGGGGTATTGAGAAGATTGCCTGGCAGCTTGACCTTCATGCAGCGGCTTACAATCTGGTACGGATGAAAAACCTGGGCCTTGGTGTCACCTGAGACAAGAAAACCGGCATCGAGGCGCCAAAACATCGGCAAACAAGATTGAAAAAGAGCAGCACAACAGAAAACAGCAGCACATAAACAGCAAAACAAACTCAAAAAATCAACCGGCTGGTTGAGACGGACTTAGATAGAGTCAATTTTCAACAGCCTGATAGGAGTTGGCTATGAATAAAATTCAAGAATTATTGGATGCGCAGTTGTCTATGAAATCAGGTGATTTTAAATCAATGCTGGAGCTTACCTCGACAGCTATTGCCTCAAATCAGGATGATTTTTATGCAAGAAGAGCTTATGCATGGGCATTAGCGTTAAATCATCAGCACCAGCTTTCAGCAGATAATTTTTTGCAGGCAGGAATGCGCCTAGCCTCGGGAAAATATAATTTTGACCAACTAAAAGAAATTGCTAAGGTTAATTATAAAAATAGAACTTATTTATCAGGTGAAATTAGATTAGCTAGAAATTTAGACGAAAATGAATCGCTTATAGTAGAAGTATTAGAAGGTCAATTGGTTATGCTTAATGCAACAACAGAAACAACTAAGTTTGAAAATTATATGGATTGGCTCAGTGGTGGAAGATACAGGTATATCAATGGTGCACAAACTTCAAAAGTAATAAACAAAATACCTAATACAGGTTCAGCTAGTATATCCTCACATAATAATAACGCTAATAATGTTGCATCAGAAAATAGATTTTTAAAGTGGATATTAGTTGTGTTTTTTGGCCTCTTGTCGCTGTGTATTATATCAATTGGTGGTCTTTTCATTATCCCTCATGCTTTTATAATAGGCATGATACCTGGGGTTATTGCTACGCTACTTTATGTGTCTTTGACAAAAAAGTAATTATTAATTTGATTACGGGGGGGCCTGTGAGTAAAAATATGGGTTCTTTCGTGAATTAGTTGAAGCGTAAATGCCGTACAGCTACAGTCATGCTCT
>CAZNWF010000036.1:0-23500 GCA_964576485.1 uncultured Geobacter sp.
CGGACAAGGATCTGGCTTCGCTGGGGGTCGGTGCGGTGGAGGTGCTGCCACGCAAGATCCTGGGGCTGTATGACGGCGCCGAGGCGCCGGATCAGATCTATACCGCCCTGCAGCGCCTGGCTGTCATGCCGCTCAACTATCTGGGCTATACCGTGCAGTTGCATGATATGCGCAAGCCGCTGCCTGACGGGATCCTGGCTGGCCGTTACGCCGGTCTGGTGGTCTGGCCCAACGCCGATAATTCTGGCAGAGCGCAGGGGCTGGCAGCCTGGATACAGAAACAGATCCAAAACGGCAGCAAGGTTGTCTTTCTGGATCGTTTTGGCTGGCCTCCCCGGGAGGCTGCCGCCGAACTGGGACTGTCCTATCAGGCTGTGGCAACAACACCGCAAAAGCTGGTTGTGTTGGCGAGTGATCCGCTGCTGGGGTACGAGTTGCCGGTGCTGCCTAAGGCAGACAGTTTTTTGCCAATCAGGGCGGCTGCGGGACAAAAGGCGCTCTTAAGCATCGGGGTTGACAAAACTCCGCTCAGCGATCCCGTTGCCCTGACCGCCTGGGGCGGCTATGCCCTTGCCCCTTTTGTGGCCCTACAGGCGTTGACCGATAGCTACCGCTGGGTGCTGGATCCGTTTGCGTTTTTTCCGCGTGCCCTGCAGATGCCGCTGCAGCCAGCGCCTGATGTAACGACTGAGAACGGCACCCGCCTGCTGCTGTCCCATATCGACGCCGATGGTTTTGAAAGTCGCGTCGAGCGCCCTGGCGGGCCATTGGGGGCAACCGAGCTGCGGGAGCAGATTCTCAAGAAATACCGGATACCGACCGCTTTTTCGGTTATTACCAGCGCCTTGGGAGACCGGGGCATAAATCCTAAACAGGCCCCTGCACTGCAGGCCGAGGCCCGCGAGATATTCAAGCTGCCCTGGGTTGAAGCTGCCAGCCATACCTTTTCTCACCCCTTTTACTGGCAGAACACGGAGGTTGCCAAAAGAAATTACACGATTCCACATCTGGAGATACCGGGCTACCGTTTCAATCTTCAGCAGGAGATTACGGGCTCGGCCGATTTTATCAACAGGCATCTGCTGCCGCCCGGTAAGCAGGTGAAGCTACTGCAATGGTCCGGCGACTGCACCCCTGGTGCGGATGCGCTGGAAGTCAGCTACAAGGCGAACCTCCTCAGTATCAACGGCGGGGCAACAACCATTACTGAATCAAATAACAGCATAACCATGGTGGCCCCCCTTGGCGTTGACAAAGGTGGCTGGTTTCAGGTCTTTGCCCCCAACCAGAACGAGAATGTCTACACCAATGACTGGCTCGGCCCGTTTTACGGCTATCGCCGGGTGCTGGAGACCTTCAGGCTGACCGATCTGCCCCGCCGCCTGAAGCCGATCAATATCTATCACCATGTCTATTCGGTCACCAAGACAGCCTCCCGCAAGGCGTTGGATGATGTCTACCGTTGGGCGCTGGCCCAGAAGCCATATGCCATATATACCTCCGAGTATGTTGACAAGGTGCTTGATTTCAATCGTACGGTGGTTGCACAGGATGGCGACGGATGGCTGATCCGCAACGCAGGAGAGCTGCGCCAGCTCCGCCTGCCGGTCTCCGCCGGTTTCCCGAACCTGCAGAAAAGCCGCAATGTGCTCGGTTTTCACGACCACGGTGACAGCCGTTACATCCATCTGGGGCCCGGTGGTGAAGCGCGACTGACGCTGCAGCAGCAACAGCCGGGCAGGCCGTGGCTGGAGGCTGTTGGCGGGGCGGTCACTGCCTTTGCTTTTACACCGGGCGGTATGCGCCTGACAACCAACGCCTATCTGCCAACCGAACTCTCTTTTGGCGGCGCTGCTTCGGGCTGCCGTATCATAGGCAGCGACCGTGCCGAGCTGAAAGCGAACCTCGCTGCTACGGTTCTTACGGCAGAGATCCCGGCTGGAAAGCAGGCCGTTGAACTCATCTGCCCCTAAGACACCCGCTGTGCGGGAACGGTTTTCCGGCCCCTCTGTTGTGGCCGGCGTGTTGACCGGTTTTCTGCTGCTCTTGCTGTTTCTGTATCCGGAACAGTCGCTGCGGAGGCTCTTGAGCCAGAAGGGCGAGCAGACACCGGCCGGACAGGTCTATCTGGAAGCTGCCCTGCAAAGTAAACCTGACGATCATCAGTTGCGGCTTGCGCTGGCCCACACCTGGCTGAGTTCCGGCTGTTACCGCAAGGCGCTTGTAACGCTGGACGGTTTCAGGCCCGATCTGCCGGATGACCTCAGGCGCGAAGCGGACAGGTTGCGTTACACGATCCTGCGGGAACAGCTTCAGATGGAAGAAGGGGATCAGCGCTCCCGTACTACGTTTCAGGCGCTAGCCCGCGACCAACTGCAAGCGGCCCGCAGCGATCAGGAGCTTGCGCAGCTTGAGTTTGACGCCGTCAGCCTTGCCCTGCCGGACATCGCTCTGGCTGCCAGACAGCGGCGCGCACAGATGCGTCCTGCCTCTGAAACGGCCCGGATGAACGCCGGGCAGTACCGTGCAGAGGCAGCGGCGGCGTTTGCCGCCATGGAAAAGGCGGCAAACGTGACAGAACGGCGTGCCTGTTTTCTGCAAGGGGTCAAAATCCTGCAAAGCGGCAATCTGCCCCTTGAGGCGCTCCGGCAGGGAGAACAGTACCTTGCTCCGCTGGCAAATGATCAGGAGGCCCTGGTGGCCATGACGCGGATCGCCCTGGCTGCGGGAAAGCCTGACAAGGCCCAGCTCTTTATCCGCCGCGCCCTGGGTATGGCCAAGACATCGTGAAAAACGGTACCATGACGGGATATGCCCGCTGTATGGCCGGACTGGCGCTGTTTGTATCGCTCGCCTCCCCGGTTGTCGCAGCATCGCCGGTGGCCGGTGCAACGCTTTTTAATCAGGAACTGTACGATCTGGGCTATAGTGTCTTTCTTGCCAATAACAATCCGGCTGATGCCTGGCGGGTGGCGCTGATGGCGCTGAAGGGCCGGCCCAACGACAAGGAGTGGCTGAAACGGGCCGCCCAGGCCGCCGAATGGTCCGGCAGGCCGGAAGAGTCGCTGGCACACTGGTCTGTTCTGGCGGCATCCGGTGACCGTCATGCCTACAGCCGTGCGCTGGATCTTGCTAGAGGGCTTCAGGACTTAGAGCTGCAAAAACGCCTGATTTTTCAGCGTTTGCCGAATGGCGATCAAAAGCTCCTGCAGGAATTTATCGTTCTGGCTGAGGCGACCGGTGATCCTGATCAGGCCTTAAAGGTTTTGGAACAGCCTGCTGCTGGCTGGGAGCCCGGTTTTGTCCTGGCTGAACAGGCTCGCCTGTACGACCAGGTTGGTAGTCCACAAAAATCTCTGGCTACGCTGGAACGCCTGGCAGCGGTACGGCCCTTGACCGCTCAAGAGGCGTTGCGGGGCGCTTCACTTTGGTACGGGACGGGTCAGCCTGAAAAGGCCTGGAAATTGCTGGATCTGGCTGCCAGGACGATGCCGGCCAAAGAAGCAGATTTTTGGGAAACCTATAGCGACCTTGGCTGGGCCCTTGACCACCGCAATCAGGCGGTGGCCGCGTCAGAGATGCTGATTAAGACCGGCAAGGGGCGCTCTGCCGACTACCTGCGCCAGATTGAGCTGTACCGCCGCAAGGACAGCCGCCGTGCCTATGAGGCGGCCGGCAGCGGTTGGTCACAGTTTCATGGCCAGGATTTTTTGTTTGCGTTGCTGGAAGAAGGGATGACGCTGGGGCTGTTCCAGGAGCTTAGGGTCGTGCTGGAGCGATTGCAGCCTGCCGAACGCAAGCCTTTGGAGGAGACCAGCTATTTCTGGTCACTCAGCTCCCGGCTGTACCGGCAGGCCGGCTTGCCGGAGCAGAGCCTGTATGCCTCCTGGCAGGCCGTACATCATGAACCTGCCAACGGCGAGTTAGTGGCAGGGCACCTCTGGCTTCTATTGGAACAGGGGAAGACTGACGAGGCGCTCCAGATTGCGGAAGCCTGGGGAGCTCGCGCCTGGCGTGACACAACGCTTGCCGATGCCGTTGGCGCCGTCTATGCAAACATCGGAGAGAGCAAACGGGCATTGCCCTACTATCGTCTTTCCTATGGCAGCCATCGCAATGATCCGGCCTGGCTGGCCTCTTACGCCGATCTGCTGGAACAGTCCGGCAAACCGGAGGCAGGGTTCTTGGCCCGTTTCATGGCGGTCAAGCTCTTAAGAAGCCGGCACCATGCCGGTATGACGGCTGCCCAGTGGAAGGAGTCCCAGAATCTTACCGTACAACTGCGCCTGTCAGGCAGGCAGGGGGACGAGCTGGACCGTCTGTTTCGCCAGATGGCAAACGGCCCGCAGGATGCCGCCAGCAGAGACCTGGTAACGGCCTGGCTGCTGGCGACCGGAAAGGATGATCTGGGAAGGCTCTGGCTTTTGAAGAGCTACCTGAAAAGTAGCCGTAAGCCGACCTGGGCCCAGCTGAACCTGGCCCTGCAGGATAATGACCTGCCGGCGATAGAGGCGCTTTTGGCCGGTTCACTATCCCGGTTGCCGTACCGTGATGCCGTTGAAGCAGCGCAGAGGGTCGGGCAGACGCCAACTGCCGAGACGATCGCCTTTGAACGATTTCAGCAAAACGACCATGATCACCTGTTGGATAACCAACTGCGAGAGCTGTATGCATCCCGTCCATCCCGTCTGCAGTACCGTCTTGGTGTCAGCGATCGCGGCGGTGTCGGCCTGCTGGAGCAGTCCCTGGTCGCCACGCTGCCGCTGGACAGACGGGTCTGGCTGAAGGCCGGGTTGACCAACACCGATTTCAGCCACCTAAAAAAAGGGGTGCTGGGCAGGTATGTCAGCAGTAAACAGCAGGGCTTGCTGGGGCTGGGGTATCGTCATGCCGATGGTACGGCGACCCTGTCAGGCGGCATCGCTGATGGTCTTTACCGTTACCCCTTAGCGTTGTTGCAGGGCGACTGGCGCTTCAGCTCCCGTCTGACCGCCGATCTTGCCCTTGGCTATGGCGCTTTAGCAGAAGAAAGTGTGCCGCTTATGATTGGTGGCATGAAAGATGAAGCGTCCTTTGGGCTTGCCTGGCGACTGACCGGTTATGACAGCTTGCGGCTGAGGACTGCAGCGGTTATCTTCCGGGATCAGATGCGGCGGTATCTGGGCACCGGGACAAACGTTGATGCCGAGCTTGTCCACCGCCTTCATCAGGCATGGCCGGACACGGTCTTGCGGTTGTTTACGGGGTACCATCAGCAGCAGGCCAATGGCACGCCACAGGATAAGACGCTGGCGCTGATCCCGTGGGATGCGGCCAAAAATGCCAGCTATTTTGTCCCGGCCAGCTTCGGTCAGATTGGCGCCGGTATCTCCTTGGGCCAAACTTGGAAAGAGACTTATACCCGCAATTGGAAGGGGTTTGGTGCTGTTGATGTTAGTTGGAACAGTGTCAGCGGCAGCGGCTTCCGCTATGAGCTGGGGGCTGTCGGTCCTCTTTTGGGGCTGGATGCGCTGCTGTTTTCGCTTTCACAGGAAAGCGGCAGTTTTGGATCACGGGATCTGTCAACTCGCCTTGACCTGATCTATCGTTATTTGTTTCATTAGCCTGATGACATGAAGGAGGTTGTATGCTGCGAGCTCTGGTGATGGTAGGGTGTATGTTGCTCGTGATGGCCGGTTGTACCACGATCAACCAGTCGGCCAGGGGGCCGGTCCCCTTTGATCAGGAATGGGCGCTGCTCCCGTTTCTGAATAACACCGAGACCCCGTATGCGTCTGAACGTGCAGAAGCGGTGGTCACGGCGCTTTTGTACAGCCGGGGAGTCAAGCGTCTGTCCGCCTATCCGGCAACGGCAAAAGATGATGAACAGATGCTGCCTGATCGAGGTCTCAAGCGGCGGCAGGATGCCCTGGAATGGGCACAAAAAAAAGGGATCCGCTATGCCCTGGCTGGCACCGTGACCGAATGGCGTTATAAAGTGGGGCTGGATGGAGAGCCGGTTGCCGGTGTTACCCTGCAACTGCTTGACCTGCAGGATGGCAGCGTGCTCTGGTCCGGCAGCGGCAGCAAGAGCGGTTGGAGCAGAGATGCAGTCAGCGCTGTGGCGCAACAGATGATGGAAAAACTGGTGGAGACGATACCTGCCAGGGCAGCGCTATCAGCGCCGTAGTCTGCCCCTGATGCCCGGAGTAGCCATGTATAAGCAAACAACGAAGATGCAGGAGCTGCGTCGAACAACCGCACTGCTGGCCGCCCTCTGGCTGCTGGTGGTAGGCGGCTGCGGCAAAGGCACGGTTGACGGGTCAGTTCCTCCTCCTTCCAAACCGGTTATAAGCGTTGATCCCAACCTGGGGCTGGATGTCCGCGCCATGGCTGCCAGAGCCACATCGTATGCCATCCATTACGGGGCGCTTGATGATGCCGCCATCGAGGTCTTGAAACGTTATCCGCTGGTGATTGTCCATCCCTATAACGCTGATGCCGACCGCAATCAGATCTGGCGGATCAAGCAGGGGGGTAACCCCGCTGATCCCGGAGATAATCCGGTGGTGCTCTGCTATATCTCAATCGGTGAGGACACCCGCACCTATGGACTGTCCGATGATGCCTTGCGTAAGGATCCCCGTTTTGTCGGCAACGGCACCGGTCCGTCAATTGACCCGCGTGGCGCCGGGGCAAGCGGCACCGCCCTGACCGGGCTCAATCCTCTTGGAGCGCCCACAAACGGCGGTTTTGCTTCTTATTTCCTGAACGATAACGCCGTGCGCTGCAAGGGGGGGGCAGACAAGATTCCGGATATCAATACAAACTTTTTGACCCGCTTTGTGAATGCTGGCGATCCGGCCTGGTATGACACACTCAGCACCATGGTTATGCAGCATACGACGCATACGCCGCCGGGGTTGCAGGAGCTCTTAGGCACCAGTCTTGGCCGGGGATTTGGCTGTGACGGCCTCTTTCTTGACACGGTCGATACCGCTGCGCCAAACAAATACACCGTTTGCGAGAGCGGCAACCAGACCGCCTCGGAATGGACGGCTGCCGGCTTTGCTGCCTTTATGCGTCGTCTGCGAGCCGAGTTTCCCACCAGGGTAATCCTGCAGAACCGGGGGCTTTTCTATTTTGACCCACGCACACCGCAGTATCAGGTCTCAGCAAGAGGGGTGATAGACCTTGGTTTCTTTGAAAGCTATCGTCTCGATAATGATGTCAAAGCCGAATATGTCTATTTCCATGACAACAAGTACAACGTAGCCCCCAAGCTGATGGCAGAGGCCAACCGTCCGGATGGCTTCAAGGTGCTTTCTCTGGGGTATGCCAGTGGATTCAACAGTCTCGGCCAGGATGTGCCCAAGCCGAATATTGATCTTCAGACCCTGCTGGGAAGGTCGACCTTTGGCTATCAGGAGCTGGTGACCGATTTTCAGGAGGCCCATAGTGTCGGATTCCGGCATTATCTCACCTCGGCCAGTGTGGACCTGCCCAATGATTTTGTTAAAACCCACGCAGAGTATAGCGATCTGCTGCCGCCGGTCTGGTCCAGCACCTTTAACGCTACATATAACCCACCTGGTCCCCCTGCACCCCGGATCGGGATCCAGAAGGTGGTTGCCAGCAGTTCCGGTGCTGTAACCGTTTCATGGGATGTGGCGCTGGATATGCACAAGGTCAGCTACCTGCTTTACTATACGCAAGAAGGTTTTGATTTTAACGCAGATCCCCGGTTGACAAGGGCAACACGGGTGCCGTTGTCAGCTTCGATCGGCACAGGGTATGACCAGGTCTGGCAGGCGGGCGATCCTGCCATGGCGCTTGGGGCGGTGTATCCGTTTCAGGCAACCATCAGCGGCCTGACGCCGGGGGTGGTGTACTCATTTCTGGTTCGCGCCATTGACAGCCTTGGCAATGAAGACAGCAACCAGATTGTGTTGACGGTAACGCCTTGAAACGCTTTTCCTTGTCACGTTTTCCAAAGCTTGTCCCCTGGTTTGAGTCCCTGGCCCTGACGTTGCTGATTCCTGCGGTGGGGATGCTGTTCAATCCAGACGACCCGTATTTTATTAAGGCTGAATTCAAGTGGCTCTGGTTCGGTCCTCTGCTGGTGGCGTTGCGCTACGGCATCGCCCCGGCCCTTGCCTCGGTTTCGTTGCTGGTCGGTTTCTGGCAGATCGCACTGCTGGTTGGTCATACCACCGTGACGTTGCCTTTGCATTACCTGCTGGGTGGTTCGCTGCTGGTTTTGATTGCTGGCCAGTTCAGCACAGTCTGGACCACTCGTCTGCGGCGGTCAGAACAGCTCTCCCGTCACGCTGAGGAACGCTTTGAACAGCTTTCCCGGGCCTATTTTATGGTGCGCCATTCCCATGACCGGCTGGAACAGAACCTGGTCAGCCGACCGGTTACGTTGCGGCAGGCGATGATGGAACTGCGCCGCCTGCTGGCGGAAACAGGGGGGGAGGTCAGCCCTGAACTGGCTGGTGAGCTGCTGGTGATTCTGGCCCATTACTGCGTACTCTCCAGCGCTGCCATCTATGCTGTGCGGGACGGTAACCCCGGCGCTGAAGCTCTGGCCCAGTGCGGACAGGGGGCTCCCTGCGATCCTGAAGATCTGCTGGTGCGATCAGCACTTGAGGCAGGCACGACGGTGTACCAGGCTGCCAACCGTTTGAAGGAGAATCAGCAGAGCCGGTATCTGGTGGTGGCACCGATTCGCACCAGCACTGGCCAGATGCTGGGTTTGCTGGTGGTTGCCGATATGCCGTTTATGGCGCTGCATCGGGAGACGCTGCAGATTCTGGGGGTCCTTTTGGCCTATGCTGCCGACCATGTCGAGGCATCCAGGATCGCGCGAACAATACTGCTGGTCTATCCTGATTGTCCGACGGTGTTCGGGGCCGAATTGGTCAAGATGATCCGTTTGAAGCGGGACCTGGATGTCACCAGCACCCTGGTAGCCATCAGTCTGCATCCTGGCCCGCGGCTTGATGAGCTATGCCAGCTTCTGGAGCGTCAGCAGCGCGGGCTGGATCATAGCTGGCGTCGCGAACTGGGGTGGGGGGTACAGTTTGTGATTCTGATGCCCTTTACCGGGCCGGCCGCGATTGAAGGGTATCAGGCCCGCCTGAATGAGGCGTTGCAGCACCACTACCAGATGACGCTTGCCAGTGCCGCTATGACCTTTCGCTCTACGCTGGTTTCCGGAGAGGAGCCGCATCTGCAGATGGCCCACCTGTTGTCGGAGGAACGATGAGCAGCCTGAAACTGCTGCTGTATGGCCTGGTCAGCGAGCAGTCTGCGCTGCTGGCCATCTTTGGCAGTCAGCCGCTCTGGCAGCGGGTGCTGCTGTTTCTGGCCGGTCATCTGCTGGCCTCGTCCCTGTTTTCGCTGCTTGTTTCGGTAAACTTTCCAAAGCGCTTTATCACGCCACGCAGCGGGCTGTCAGGGCTGTTTTTTGCTTTCAGTTTTTTTGTGCCGGTCTTGGGTGCTGTTGGTAGCGTGCTGATCCTTTTGTACTTTAAAAAACATCAGCAGGATGAGGAACGGACCGAGTTTTTTAACGTGCCGATGCCGCCTTTTCTTGCAGAGTCAGCAGGCATGGCATCCGGTATGGGTGAAGGGGGGGCCTGGTCCCGCTTGAGAGCCGTTGGCGTCCCGAACAACCTGCGATTAAAGGCGTTGCTGGCGGTGGGGAACAGTAGCGGCCACAATGCCAGTCGTTTTTTACAGGAGGCGACCGGAGACAGTGATGACGAGATCCGGCTTCTGGCCTTTAACCTTTGTGAACGTCAGGAGCAAAAGATCCAGCAGTCTATTTCTGCAGCGCTTGAAGAGTTGCAGGAAACGGCTGATCCGTTGCTTAAAGCCTCGCTTTGTCGCAATCTGGCCTTTTCATACTGGGAAATGGTCTACAGCGCCCTGGTGCAGGACGAACTGCGAGATTTTTTTGTGGAGCAGGCCGGCCGTTATGCTGATCTGGCCTGCCAACTGGGTGGGAATACCCCCGTTCTGGCCACTCTAAAAGCCAGGATTTATCTGCAGAAGCGTCAGTACCAGCAAGCGGAGGCTGCTGTGCAAGAGGCGCTGGCATTGGGTGCAGATCCAGTCAGGATCGTACCGTACCAGGCAGAACTGGCCTTTAATAGACGGGATTTTTCATCGGTCAAGCGGTTGTTGCAACAGGATACAACCGCCCGTCTCAGGCCGGGTATCGGGCCGGTGGCCCAGTTCTGGGGGGCACGTTGATGTCAGATAGTATTCCCAAGGCTACGCAGGTCGATGTCATGCTGCTGTTGGAGGGGACCTTTCCCTACGTCAGTGGCGGTGTGTCAAGCTGGGTCAACCAGATCATCAGGAGCTTTCCCGAGCTTGCCTTTGGTGCGGTCTTTATCGGCAGCAGGGCGGAAGAGTATGGTGGCTTCAAATACCAACTGCCCCCTAACCTGAAGCATCTGCAGGTCCACTATCTGCATGGCGAACAATCGATTCCTCCGGTGGCACCCTGCAAGGGGGATCCTGCGGGGTTTGAGATTCTGCGCCGTTTGCATGGCTGGTTTGCTAACCCTCACCCTGACGGGTTGCCTGCTGAACTAAAACAGGCATCGTTCTACTTAAATGCCAGTGGGGGCGTCGATTATTCACAGTTCCTTTATGCAGAGCGTTCATGGGACTATATCTGTACGCTGTATCAGGAACGCTGCAGTGATCCTTCCTTTGTGGATTACTTCTGGACCGTGCGCAACATGCATGCCCCGATCTGGCAGCTTGCTGCCATTGCCGGCAGTCTGATCCCCGCCAGGGCCTACCATACTGTATCCACTGGTTATGCCGGTTTCCTTGGTGGTCTGTTGCACCACCATACCGGTCGCCCATTGCTTCTATCGGAGCACGGTATTTACACCAAAGAGCGCCGGATCGATATTTTTAACAATGAATGGATTCAGGATAACCGGAACGCCCTGCAGCGGGATCCAACCGAAATAAGCTACTTCCGCGACCTCTGGATCAGATTTTTTGAGACTCTGGGGCGTTTTTGCTACGACGCATCAGGCCGGATTGTATCGCTGTACGAAGGGGTGCGGCAGCGCCAGATCTGTGACGGTGCCCAGCCGGAAAAGATTAGTGTCGTACCCAACGGTATTGATGTGGCTCGCTTTGCGCCGTTGCGCAGTACCCGGCCCGTTGAACCTCCCATGATTATCGCCCTGCTGGGCAGGGTGGTGCCGATCAAGGATGTCAAAACCTACATCAGAGCAATTCGTGTTCTGGTGCGTCATATTCCAGATCTGGAGGGCTGGGTAGTGGGGCCTGATGGTGAAGATCCGGTATATGCGGCAGAGTGCCGCGCCCTGGCCCAGAGCCTTGAAATCGGCGATCGAGTCAGATTTACCGGTTTCATGAATCCGGTAGACCTGTTTCCGCAGGTTGGCCTGCTGGTGCTCTCCTCCATCAGTGAAGGCCTGCCGTTGGTGGCGCTGGAGGGTTTTGCCGCCGGAGTACCACTGGTTTCCACTGATGTCGGTTCCTGCCGACAGCTGGTGGAAGGGGTGGGAGAAGAGGATCAGGCCTTGGGCACTGCAGGCGCCATTGTACCGATCAATAATCCCCAGGCCCTGGCAATGGCCTGCCGCGGACTGCTGCAGGACCGGGCCGTATGGGAACAGGCCAGTCAGTCGGCAATTAAACGGGTTGAAACCCTCTATACCCAGCAGCAGATGTTTGCCCGCTATCGGGAACTGTATCAGGAGGCGCTAAGCTAATGGCCGGTATCGGGTTTGAACTGCGTAAGCTGATGAAGGGAGACAGCTACAGCTCGTTGCTGATGGCCTACACCTATGCCGGTATCATCAGTTCCGGTCCCTGGATTCTGTCGATTATTGCGGTATTGCTGATCGGTATTATCTCTCTTCCGGTGGTGATACCGGCACTGCTGGTTTCCAAGTTTCAGACCGTGGTTACCTATCTGATCGCCTTCAGCCTGATTTTGACCGGCCTGGTGCAGCTCTCCTTTACTCGCTACAGTGCAGACCGGATTTTTGAAAAGGAGCATTTTCGCTTGCTGCCCAACCTGAACGGTCTGCTGCTGCTGGTGATTGCGTTCAGCGGGTTATGTTCCTATCCGATTGGCCTGTTGGCTTTTCCGCAGCAGAGCCTTTTTTTCAGGCTGCTGTTTGCGGCAACCTTTGTGGTGCTTTGCTGTGTCTGGGTCACCGCCATTCTGCTGTCAGGCCTCAAGGCCTACAAGGCGATTCTGGTTAACTTCGCCCTGGGGTATGGATCTGCCCTGTTGTTTGCCTTTCTGTTGCGTCACGGCAATCTTGAAGGACTGTTACTGGCCTTTCTGTCTGGACAATTCATCCTGTTGTTGGGGATGTTCTGGGTTGTCTTTCGTGGTTATCCTTCCCGGATATTCATAGAGTTTGATTTTCTGGGGTCAGGCAGGATGTATCGTTCTTTGATGCTGACCGGTCTGTTCTATAATCTTGGGATCTGGATGGACAAGTTTATCTTCTGGCTCCACCCGGTTACCGGTTCAAACGTAATTGGTCCTCTGCGGGCCTCGCTGGTGTATGATCTGCCGGTTTTTCTGGCCTACCTGGCAATTATACCCGGTATGGCAGTCTTTCTGGTGCGAATAGAGACTGATTTTGTTGAATATTATGACCGCTTTTATGATGCCGTGCGTGAAGGCGGGTCGCTTTCCTATATTCAGGAAATGAAGGATGAAATGGTGCGGGTGGCCAGGGAAGGGCTGTACGATATTATCAAGATCCAGGCCATTACCACCATTGTGGTGATCGTGGCCGGGCGGCAACTGCTGCACTGGGCACGGATCTCAGAGATACACCTGCCACTGCTCTCAATTCAGGTGGTGGCAACCGGCTTTCAGGTGGTGTTGCTGGGGCTGCTGAATATCTTTTTCTATCTGGATAAACGTAATCGGGTACTACTTCTTACGGCCCTGTTTACTGTGCTGAACCTGGGGCTGACGCTGCTATCAATCCAGATGGGACCCTACTACTACGGGTATGGCTTTGCCCTGGCCCTGATGGTGACCATTGCCGTTGGTATGGCTCTTCTCGATAATGATCTTGGCACGTTGGAATATGAAACCTTTATGCTGCAGTGAAGGTTTCGCTGAGAAACTTGAGAGTCCAGCAGCCTGCTGATAGTGCCGGCAACCTGCTGGATCCTGGAAGATAGTAAAATGCTATTCTTCGATCATCTCCGCCACCAGATCATAATCGGACGAGTCCGTAATCTTGCAAGCCACAATTTCACCAATTTCAGCATGGCCGGAGGTGATGTAGACCTGGCCGTCAATATCCGGTGCCTGGCGGCTGGTGCGCCCCTTCAACAGCAGCTCGGTCTCTTCACTGTAGCCTTCCACAATCACCTGCTCGGTCTTGCCCACCATGGCTCGGTTACGGCGGAAGGAAACTCTGGCTTGCGCCTTCATCAGCTTGCGGTGACGCTCCCGTTTGATCCGCTCTGAGACCTGGTCAGGCATCTCTGCTGCTGGAGTTCCGTCTTCTTTTGAGTAGCAGAAGACCCCCAGCCGATCAAACTGGGCCTTTTCCACAAACTGCAGCAGGTTCAGGAAGTCATCCACCGTTTCACCGGGGAAGCCGACGATCAGGGAGGTGCGCAGGGTAATACCGGGCACTTCCTGCCGTAGCTTCTCGATCAGCTCGCGGGTCTGCTGCTCACCGGCCCGGCGCTTCATCTGCCTCAGGACGTTGTCGCTGATATGCTGGATCGGGATATCCAGATATTTGCAGAGCTTCGGCTCATTTTTCAGCAGATCGATCAATTCATCGGTAATCCCGTCCGGGTAGGCGTAGAGCAGCCTGATCCATTTCAGGTCAGGAATGGCAGCCAGGCGGCGGATCAGCTCGGCCAGACTGCTGCTGTCATCCATATCAGTGCCGTAACGGGTAATGTCCTGGGAAACCAGGATCAGCTCCCGTACGCCTCCCTTTACCAGCCGCTGTGCCTCGGCCACCAGGGCAGCCATAGGGCGGGAGCGGTAGGGGCCACGCAGCGAAGGGATCACGCAGTAGGTGCAGCAGTTGGAGCAGCCTTCACCGATTTTGAGATAGGCGTACCAGCCCGGAGAAGAGTTAAGCCGTGGCAGGTTTTCATCGTAGATGTAGTTGGGGTCACCAACATAGCAGATCTGGCCTGTCTGGGCCGTATGTTCGGC
The DNA here is from genome assembly GCA_964576485.1 of uncultured Geobacter sp. Taxonomy (GTDB): domain Bacteria; phylum Desulfobacterota; class Desulfuromonadia; order Geobacterales; family Pseudopelobacteraceae; genus Trichlorobacter. Next base: position 14,204 of record CAZNWF010000036.1, read on the forward strand.
CAGGATCTCGGCCACACGTGGGTAGTCACCGGTGCCGATGAAGATATCCACCTCATTCAGTTCCTTGGCCAGTTCCTCCTGATAACGCTGGGGCAGGCAGCCCGCCACGATCAGGGTCTTGCAGTTGCCGTCATTCTTGCGATCAGCCAGATCCAGGATGGCATCAACGCTCTCTTCCCGCGCCTCTTTAATAAAGGAGCAGGTGTTGACAATGATGACGTCGGCCTCTTTTTCATCGGTGGTGATTTCATAGCCCTGTTGGGAGAGAATCCCCAGCATCACTTCGGCATCCACCAGGTTTTTGGGGCAGCCCAGGCTGACCATGCTTACTTTCTGTTTTGCCTGATTACTCACGGAGTTTATCCCCTATTCCCTGAAGTTGGTGAACTGCATCTCAACATCAAGATCTTTGCCCTTTAGAAGCTGGATCGTGTCCTGCAGGTCATCACGGTTCTTGCCGGTGACCCGTACCTGATCATCCTGGATCTGGGCCTGTACCTTGAGTTTGCTTTCCTTGATGGCGGCGATGATCTCTTTGCCCTTCTCCTTGGATATCCCCTGCTGGACCGAGATGATCTGGCGCACCATGCCACCGGAGGCAGGCTCTATCTTGCCATACTGCAACGCCTTGATGGAGATGTTGCGCTTCAGGAACTTGGTCTGCAGCACATCAATCACCGCCTTCAGCTTGTAATCATCTTCTGAGAGAACCTTGACGCTATCCTTTTCCTGGGTGATTTCGCTCTTGGAACCCTTGAAGTCGTAGCGTTGGCCGATCTCCTTGATGGCCTGATTAACGGCATTGTCTACTTCCTGCATGTCTACCTTTGATACGATGTCGAACGACGGCATGTGCTTCCTCCTACGGTTTAATAATTTCGACGCCTTGCGGCACTTTAAAGGTGAATTTTGCAGCTGAGAGGCCGCTGTTGGTCCGTATCCGGCTATAGCTGATCCGGGTTTCGGTGCCGCTGCCATCAACCACGGTTGAGGCCACCACCGGGAACGACTCCTTTGCCTGGCCATCGGCCAGCAGGGCATTGACCGCCTCTTCGTGGATGGCAAGGTGCAAGCGGGACAGGATCGGAGTTGGCTTGCGGGGGGTCAGGTTAAGCAGGTAGTTGCCCTGCTTGTCACGGTTTGGCTTGGCAAATGCGGCATTAAAGTCCTTTGACACGTTGCCCAGGCCGGTCAGATAGGCCATGCCGATGCTGTTGCCCCCCTTCATCATCCCTTCCAATGAGGAGACCAGTACCTGCTTGTTCTCTGGCTGGTAGAACCAGACCTGTTTGCCATTTGAGATGATGCTCTGCTTTGGTACAGCATAGTCAAAGCGAAACTGGGCCGTACCCTGCGGAGGACGTCGCAATGCCAGTTCGCCGTGCCCTTTCTGGGGCTTAGGAAATCCGGCCAGGGTCGTGGTCTGGCTAAAGCTGGCCTGCAGGTCCTGCAAATTGGCATAGCCTTGTTCAAGGGCGGCAATGACCTGTTGCAGGGTGACCTCGGCAGCCAGGGCCGGGGTGGAGCTGCAGCAGAGTAGAACTGCAAGGATGCAGGCGCTGATAAGCTGTTTCATGGCTTAGTTCTCCGTATAGAGCCTGCCGATGCAGGCAGCAGGATCAACAGTAAAGACAATCTGGCCGTTACCCAGCAGACAGGAGCCGGAAATGCCGCGCAGGTCGGTCAGGGGATGACGCAGGGGGCGGGTAAAAATCTCCTGCTGGCCCAGCAGACGATCCACCAGGAGACCGATCGGTTGCTTGTTTGATTCTGTAAGTACTATCGGCAGGATCCCGCTGTCTGGCAAGGTTTCGCGCTGCCGGAAAAAACGGGGCAGGTTGCGGATCGGTATTTCTGCGCCGTCACGCAGCAGATACAGGTCGCGCCCTTTCTGGATAATCTCGTTGCGTTGTACCTCACAGGTGCTGGTAACCGCGCTGACCGGCACTGCCAGCAGCAGTTCTCCACAGGTTACCATCAGGGCGTGGATAATGGCTACGCTGATCGGCAGCCGCAAGGTGATACTGGAGCCGTGCCCCGGCGTGGAGTCAACCGTCAGGGTGCCGCCGATGGTCTGGATCGCATTCTGCACCACATCCATCCCGACGCCCCGGCCTGAGATGTCGGTTACGGTTGCTGCGGTTGAAAAACCGGGGCTGCAGATCAGCAGCAGGATCTCCTGCGGTGTCAGATCGGCAGCCTGTTGCTCATGCAAGAGTCCCTGGCTCATCGCCTTGGAAAGGATGCGTGCCGGGTCCATACCTCGCCCGTCATCCCGAACCTCCAGCAGTACCTGATCAGTCAGGCGGCTGACACGCAGGGTCAGGCTGCCAACCGGTGGCTTGCCGCAGGCCACCCGCTCTGCCGGGGTCTCAATCCCGTGGTCTACCGCGTTGCGCAGCAGGTGGACCAGCGGTTCGACGACCTGTTCCAGTACTCCCCGGTCCAGTTCAATCGTATCGCCGTGAATCTGGAAGGCGATCTCTTTGCCGCTCTTGCGGGCCAGATCCCGTACCATGCGGGGGTACCGTTCGGCAATTGATCCGAACGGCAGCATTCGTGCCTGGAATACCTCGTTCTGGAGTTGCCTGAGCAGGGTGGAAAGCTCTTTTAAAGGGGGGTGCAGTTCTTCGGCCTGATTGCGGCTGCTCCAGTCTTCCAGGGTGTGGCGTACCGTTAACAGCTCACCGGAAAGGGTCACCAGCCGGTCAAGCAGCGCGGTGCGTATCCGGGTGGTGCTGTTTTCATCGCTGGCGCGGAAAAGAGACTCAGCAGGCTCTGCTGACGGTTTTGTCTGGACAGCAGCCGGGCTGAGAGATGGTGGTGCTGTTTCTTCTGATGATGCTGCATGGTTGCGAATGCGGCTTGCCAGGTCGTCACTATCCGGCAGTTCTCCCCCCTGCGCCACCAGCGTCACCAACTGCTCCAGGCTGTCAATAGCGGCCAGCATCAGGTCAACGGTACTGCGGGTAGCAGTAAGACGCCCATCGCGGATCTGGCTCAGCAGGTCTTCCAGGGCATGGGAAAGGGTGCTGATCGGGCCAAGTTGCATGGTGGCAGCCATCCCCTTCAGGGAGTGGGCATGGCGGAACATCTCGTTGATGGTGACAGAGTCGGCAACTCCTTCTTCACAGCGCATGCTTAATGAGCCAAGAACAGTCAAGTGTTCCCGGGCTTCGCTGACAAAAAGGTCCCGGTAGCGGGAGATATCCATGGTTAGCTGGCTTCCAGCTGTCGGAGGACGGCAGCAACGGTTTCCTGGGTAAACGGTTTTTGCAGGTAGGCTGCAGCACCATGCAGCAACGCCTTTTGGATGGTCTGTTCCTGGGAGATAGAGGAGCAGATGATAACTTTTGTTGCCGGCAGGCTGCAGCGGATGCCGTCCAGTACCTCGATACCGTTGGCATCAGGCAGGATGATATCCAGAAAGATCAGGTCAGGTGCGACCGTGTGCAGGTAGCGTTGTGCCTCAAGGGCAGTGCCAGCCTCAGCTATTGTGTGATACCCGCAATCTTCCAGCATGGTGCGTAAGACCGTGCGGATAAACAGGGCATCATCGACAATCATGACAGTTTGAGGCATGGTGTTCTCCAGAGGGACTATCCTGCCAGTTTCTGTTTCAAAAGGTTGTTGACCACCGCCGGATTGGCCTTGCCCTTCATCGCCTTCATGACCTGGCCGACAAAGAAGCCAAAGACCTTGTCTTTGCCGCCCCGGTACTCTTCCACCTGCCCCATGTTGGCGGCCATGATCTGGTCTATGGCAGTCTCAATGGCACCGGCGTCCGAGACCTGTGCCAGACCTTGGCTTTCCACAATGGCTGCTGCTTCGCCGCCGTTTTTCCAGAGCTCTTCAAAGACCTTCTTGGCAATAGTACCAGAAATAGTGCCGCCATCAATCAACTTGATCAAACCAGCCAGTTGGGCAGGGGAGACCGGGCTGTCCTCAACAACAATCCCGTTGTCATTCAGGGAACGGGTCAGTTCACCCATGATCCAGTTGGCAGATGATTTGGCATTGTTGCATTCCCCGGCACACTGCTCAAAATAATCGGCCAGCGGGCGTGATGAGGTCAGGACATCGGCGTCATACTCCGGCAGGCTGTAGTCAGTCAGAAAACGGTTGCATTTGGTCTCCGGCAATTCCGGCAGATCGCTCTTTACCCGGTTGATCCAGTCATCAGAGATCACTACCGGCACCAGATCCGGGTCCGGGAAATAGCGGTAGTCGTGGGCCTCTTCCTTGCCCCGCATGGAACGGGTCACCCCTTTGTTGGGATCAAACAGGCGGGTCTCCTGCACCACCTTGCCGCCATCCTCGATCAGTTCAATCTGGCGGGCAATCTCATACTCAATGGCTGCCTTGACAAATTTGAAGGAGTTGACGTTCTTGATTTCAGCCCGGGTACCAAAGGTGTCGGAGCCAACCGGCATGACTGAGATATTGGCGTCGCAGCGGAACGACCCTTCTTCCATGTTGCCATCGCAGATCCCCAGGTAGGTCACGATCTGGTACAATTTTTTCAGGTAGGCCACCGCCTCATCGGCGGTCCGCATATCCGGCTCGGAGACCACCTCCAAAAGCGGGGTGCCTGCCCGGTTCAGGTCCACACCGGAACCGCCCCCCTGACCGTGGACCAGCTTGCCGGCATCCTCTTCCATATGAATCCGTGTAATACCAATTCTTTTGGTCTGCTCGCCGACAGCAATATCCAGGTGACCGGCCAGGCAGATCGGCAGATCAAACTGGCTGATCTGGTACCCCTTGGGCAGGTCAGGATAAAAGTAGTTCTTACGGGCAAAGATGTTGGTGGGGCTGATGGAACAGTTGGTGGCCAGGCCGGCCATGATGGCAAACTCCACCACCTTCTGGTTCAGAACCGGAAGGGCGCCGGGCAGGGCCAGGCAAACCGGGCAGGTGTTCAGGTTGGGCTCTGCCCCGAAGCGGGTGGAGCAACCGCAGAAAATCTTGCTATCCGTCTTTAGTTGTACGTGGACCTCAAGTCCGATAACCGGTTGGAATTTCATAGTGCTGCCTTCTTGGTATGCCACTGGGTGGCTTGTTCAAAATCAAAAGCCGCTCTCAGGATGCTCTCTTCACCAAAGGGGCGTCCCAACAGTTGCAGGCCGATCGGCAGGCCGTTGTGGCTGATGCCGGCCGGAACCGAGACGCCGCAGATACCGGCCAGGTTGACCGGGATGGTGAAGATGTCGGACAGGTACATCTGCAGCGGGTCGGCGGTTTTTTCTCCGATCTTGAAAGCCGGGGTGGGCGCCACCGGGGTCAGCAGCAGATCAACCGACTTGAACGCCTCACTGAAATCCCGCTGGATCAGGGTGCGTACCTTCTGGGCCTTGATGTAGTAGGCATCATAGTAGCCGGAGGAGAGGGCGTAGGTGCCCAACATGATCCTGCGCTTGACTTCAGCCCCGAACCCTTCCGAGCGGGACTGCATCATCAGGTCGATCAGACCGGAGCTTTCCTTGGCCCGGTGTCCAAAGCGGACCCCTTCATAGCGTGCCAGGTTGGAGCTGGCCTCCGCTGTGGCGATCAGGTAGTAGGTGGCTACGGCGTAGTTGGTATGGGGCAGCGAGACCTCAACAAATTCAGCCCCAAGCTGGCGATAGACCGCAATGGCCTGATCCATGGCCTGCTGCACATCTGCATCAAGGCCATCGATAAAGTATTCTTTGGGCAGGCCGATTGTGAGCCCTTTGACTCCCTGTTTCAGTGCTGTTGTGTAGTCCGGCACCGGGCAGTCCACACTGGTGGAGTCTTTGGGGTCATGTCCGGCAATGGCTCCCAGCAGCAGGGCTGCATCAGTCACATCGCGGGTCATGGGGCCGACCTGATCCAGTGAAGAGGCATAGGCGATCACGCCGTAGCGGGAGACCCGGCCGTAGGTGGGCTTGAGGCCGACGCAACCGCAGTGGGAGGCTGGCTGACGGATGGAACCGCCGGTGTCAGTGCCCAGGGTGGCCACCGCCTGCTGGGCCGCGATGGCAGCGGCAGAACCACCGGATGAACCACCGGGAATGTGGTCTTTGTTCCAGGGGTTGCGGGTTGGCCCAAAGGCGCTGTTCTCGCAGGAGGAACCCATGGCAAACTCATCCTGATTCAGCTTGCCCAGCAGTACCGCGCCTTGCGACTTCATCCTGGCCCAGGCAGTGGCATCATAGGGGGCGATGAAGTTGTCCAGCATCTTTGAGGCGCAGGTAGTACGTACCCCTTCTGTCAGAAAGATGTCCTTTAATGCCACCGGAATGCCGGTCAGCAGAGTGCAGTCGCCGTTGGCTATCCGCTGGTCCGCAGCCGCTGCGTCTGTCAGGGCCTGTTCGGGGGTGACCGTGATAAAGGAGTTGACCGTTGCATCGGTGGCTTCAATCCGGTTAAGGAATGCCTTGGTCAGCTCAACTGAGGAGACCTGCCGGTCTTTAAGTTGCTGGTGCAGGTCATGGATGGTCTGTTCGTAAAGTGCCATGGATGTATACTCTTCTATTCTATGACCGGAGGAACCCGGAAGTACGTCTCGTTTTTATCAGGGGCGTTGGCCAGGGCGCGGTCGTGACCAATGGACGGGGTTACGCAATCAGCGCGGAAGGCATTCTCCATCGGCACCGCGTGGGAGGTGGGGGAGATGCCATCGGTATTCAGCTCGTTCAGGGTCTCTACATAGGCCAGGATCGCCTCCATCTGACCGGTGAAGAGCTGCTTTTCATCATCCCGTAGTGTAAGCCGGGCAAGTTTTGCCACATGTTCTATCTCGTGCTGATTGATGCTCATCGGTTGATTCCTTGCAAAAACGACGATAAAAGTTCTGTCTCTGTAGCATAGAACCCCCTTTCCTGGCAACTCTGTTCGGGATGTCGTATATATTTTTTGCTTGACACTATCTGGGCGGTCACGTATGGTACACCTCTTCGTAAAACTAAGGCGGTGCTACGACCCAGCTCTAAAGCTCGTCGAGACCGTGTGTGAGGTTCGTAATGAGAACAGAAGTTGCTAAAAAAGAAACCGTTAACCACCAATGGTTTGTGGTTGATGCTGAAAATGCTGTCCTGGGTCGCCTGGCTACCCAGATTGCCAACGTTCTGCGTGGCAAGCACAAGGCTATTTATACCCCCAGTGTAGATACTGGTGACTTTGTGGTGGTGCTGAATGCCGAGAAGATCGCTCTGACCGGTAATAAAGCGGCTGACAAAACCTATTACAGTCACTCCGGTTTTCCTGGTGGTATCAAGTCCACTACCGCAGGCGAACTGCTGGTTAAAAAGCCTGAAGAGCTGATCCGCAAGGCTGTCAAGGGCATGCTGCCCAAGAACAAGCTGGCCCGTCACATGCTGAAGAAGCTGAAAGTGTACAGTGGCAGCAGCCATCCCCACGAGGCACAGCAGCCAGCTCAGCTGTCCCTGTAACCGTACAGATTACACGTTTCATTTTTGAGGAGATAAAGATATGGCAGCAGTCAGCTTCTACGGCACTGGCAAAAGAAAAAGTTCGATAGCTCGCGTTTGGCTTAAGCCCGGCGCTGGTCGTATCGTTGTTAACAACAAGACTCTTGATGAGTACTTTGGTCGTGAAACCTCCAAGATGGTTGTTCGTCAGCCGCTGGAACTGACCGAGAACGTCGGCAAGTTCGATGTGTTTGTCAATGTCTGTGGCGGCGGTGACTCCGGTCAGGCTGGCGCTATCAAGCATGGTATCACCAAGGCGCTTTTGGAAGCAGATCCTGAACAGCGTGCCGAGCTGAAGAAAGCCGGTTTCATTACCCGCGATTCACGGGTTAAGGAGCGGAAGAAGTACGGTCGCAAAGCTGCTCGCGCCCGCTTCCAGTTCTCCAAGCGCTAATCCGGATACTGGTTATACACTGCAAAGTGTGCTACACGGGGGGAGATCCGCAAGGATCTTCCCCCTTTGTATTGCATCTGCCTGAGAGGTCATTATGGACCGTACCCTGCTGAAGACATTGTCTGCCTTTGTCGCCATACTGCTTGGTATCTACCTGCTTGGCAAGATCCTGTTGCCGTTTTTATCACCCCTTGCCTGGGCCTTGATTATCGGTATCATTACCTTTTCTGCCTATCGCCGCCTGCTTGGGCTTTTGCAACAGCGGGAAGGGTGGGCGGCAGGATTGATGACTCTGGCAGTCATGCTGATTTTTGTCTTGCCGGTTATCAGTCTGCTCTCGGTGTTAGCGCAGGAGGTTGCACAGCTCTATCAGTTTGTAAGCAGTTCTTTGACCGGCGGTGGCGCCGATCAGCTGCTGCAGCAATGGTCGGCTCAACCACAGCTGGCCCCTTATCTGGCCAAGTTGAAGTCGTTGATCGGTGGCAGCAGTTTCAACCTGACTGACAGCCTCATGGCTAATTCTAAAGAAGGTCTGGCAAAGCTGCTTGGCTTTCTAACCTCTATATTGGCAAATTCATTCAGTTTTCTTATGGATATGGTCTTCATGCTGTTTATTCTGTTTTTTGTCTATCTGGACGGTAAGCGCGCCCTTGTCTGGTTGCATGGGATGCTGCCTATTGAACGCAGTTTGCAGGAAAAGCTCTCCAAGGTGGTTCAGGATGTGCTGTCCGGGTTTATCTTTGGTACGCTGTTGACCTGTCTGGTGCAGGGTATCCTGGCTGGAGCCGCTTATCTGCTGTTTGACATCCCTTCGCCGTTGCTTCTGGCAGTTTTAACCGCTATTGGTGGTTTGATTCCGGTGGTAGGTACGGCCATTATCTGGCTGCCTGCTGCCCTGTACCTTTACCTGCAGGGCTCCGCAGTCAAGGCTGTTATATTGATTTTGTGGGGCTTTCTTGCGGTGGGTATGTCGGATAATGTGGTTAAGCCGATCTTTATGAGCAGCCGGGTTACGCTGCCGATTCTGCCGATCATGCTTGGTGCCTTTGGAGGTCTGGCAGCCTTCGGAGTACTGGGAGCCATCTTTGGCCCGCTTTTTTTGGCCATCCTCTATGAACTGTATGTGATTGAGCCGGTGCCTGTCGCTGAGGCATCGTATGTTTCTGAACAGGGAGAATAGCACCATGCTGAAGGTAGCCATTGTCGGAGCCAGTGGATATACAGGGCTTGAGTTGATCCGTCTGCTCGATCGTCATCCCGGGGTGGTGATCAACTGCGTTACCTCTGAACAGAGCGCCGGTAAACTGATTTCTGAAATCTTTCCGACCCTAAGGAAGCGCTGTGACCTGGTTCTGGAACCGCTGGACCCGGCAGCTATTGCCGCCAAGGCTGATCTGATCTTTACTGCCCTGCCACACCAGGCTGCCATGAAGGTGGTGCCTGACTTTC
>CAZNWF010000037.1:0-23474 GCA_964576485.1 uncultured Geobacter sp.
CAAACAGTATGCCTATGCTAGCCTGTTTACCAGTATGAATGGATAAGAGTTGTGTAAAGACTGATAGTTAGTTCTTTTTTGTGTTGGCTTGTATTTTGCTTGAGCTTTAGCTGAATTCATCTACGTAGTCTGCTTAAATTTACACCTGCATATCAGCAGGACAACCAGAAAGGAGAAGAATCTATGCTTAACAAGATTCGGAACAGAAAAGGCTTCACCCTCATCGAGCTCTTGATCGTCGTTGCGATCATCGGCATCCTGGCCGCAGTTGCTATTCCGCAGCTCAATGCATATCGTATTAAGGGGTTTAACTCCAATGCAACCAGCGACCTTCGCAACTTCAAAACAGCACTTGAGGCAGTTTATGCTGATCGTCAAGCCTATCCATCAATGTAATCAGGAAAGGAGATATACACAATGTCAAAACCAGTACTTTTAAAACTTTCTCTTGTAATAGCCCTCTCAATTGCCGCTTCAGCTGCTGGTGCTGCCACGCTTTATGAAGGTACAACAAGTGTTGGTGGCACAAGTTTTACATCTTCCAACAAGGTTAAGGTTTATGGGTCATCTGATGCAGCTGAGAATTACTCAATACGCTCTGGCCATAACGGAGGAGACAAAGTCATTGCTTCAAGAAGTGGAGATGCCAAGCTTTACTACTCAACAACTACTGTCGGGGCTGCTACCGCAGCCGCTTCCGCCGCTGCCAGTGGTGATGCTACTGGCACTACTTTCAACAGTTGGACTTCCATGTAACAGATAAAGCGCAATTTATATAATATGCTTTTATTAATTCAAAGGGTTGGCTGATTATCAGCCAACCCTTTTTAGGTGCTCATGCAAAGACTGCAGCCAAGATATCAGTTAATGCTTATTGCGATATGTTTATTTCTTGTCTTCTCACCTACCAGGTTTGCCGAGGTGTCTTTGGTGGACGACCTGGACGCTTTAACTGACATACTTACAGGTGATAATTTTTCTTTCATTGCCAATTTTTTCCCCAAGTCCGATGCTGCAGGTTACTATAGGCCTTTGATAGGTCTAAGTTATCAGCTTGATAAATCGCTATGGTTCCTTGACGGTCGGGCCATGCATGTTGAGTCGGTAATAGCGCATATAATCAACTGCATTCTCCTTTACTTCATAGCCAGTAAGGCTGTGCGACGGTATGAGATAAACGACGCTTTTTATCTTCCAATGTTTGTTGCACTGCTGTTTGGAGTGCATCCCATTGTTACAGAATCGGTAAACTGGATTTCCGGCAGAACCGACATAATGATGAGTATGTTCGTTCTTTCCAGTGTTTTGCTTCTTTTTTTCTATATTGAGTCTGGAAAGAAATGGCAGCTATTTCTGTCATTGCTATCTGCATTTGTTTCTCTCTTAGCCAAGGAAGCTGCTTTTGGCTATCTGATAATTATTCCTGTACTGTTATTAAATAGTTCAGGCCACTCTATGCGCCCGGAGCATAGAGCAAGCCCTGTCGCTTTCTGTCTGTTTTTTTCTACAGCATTACTTGCAGCAATTTTTCTTAATTCGTTTTGGCTGGTTGTTGCTATTGCATTGGTTTATTTAATCTATCTGTGGCGCTCAATTCAAGGTATTAAATGGTCGGAGATTTTTAAGTATGTATTTGCAGGAGTTGTGCTTGTCTCATCAAGTATACTGCTGTTTTGGGTAATAAGATCTGTTGTGTTCGCATCAAGCGTTGGCAAAATTGCTAATACTGTGAAGTTGATGGGTGATGATCTGAATTACACTATATCGCTTTTCCTTGGCGCAACAGGATTTTATGTGAAGAAGTTTTTTATACCAGTCCCGCTGAATTTTTTCATTCTTGAGATTGATCCTCTTTATGATCTTTTGGGAATTGCGGTACTGTTCCTGGTTATGTACCTGCTGGTATTACGAACATTGCCAGCCTTGTTTGCCCTTGCAGGTTTTGCAGTTATGTTGCCAGTATTGCCGTTTGCATTCGGCACCATTGCCTGGACAGCTTATGCAGAGCGATACATATATGTTTCATCTGCTTTTTGGATGCTTGCTTTGTTGCTTGGAATCTGGAAAACGATAGAGGAAACAGCGAGAGCCAGAATGTATGGCTATGCCATCCTTTCATGTTTATGCATATTGGCTTCATATGTGACCTTACATAGAAATATTCAGTGGATGACGAATGCTACTTTGATGAAAGACACTGTCAGGCAGTCCCCAAAGGTTAGAAAGTTACGTGATATGTATATAGCTGCCCTTGTATCTGCAGGCTCCTTCTCAGAAGCGGAAAAAGAGTATAGCTATTTAATTAAAGAGCTTCCGCCAAATCATGAACTTAACAGGTCAGACATTATTATTGGTAGAATGCTAATAAGGCAAAAAAGGTATGAAGAAGCTTTGAAGCTTTACCAGGAGTCAATTACAAGAACCAGATATGTATCAGAACCGTTATTGGAAAATGCAGTATCCCTGATTGATGAAATGGAGACGGGTGGCATTGTAAACCTGCTGGATAAGTATTCACTTGATAAACTAAGAGTCGAGTATTCAAGTCATCTCTATAAAATTTCAAAAAACCCGAGACTGTTTGTTACTGCAGCAAAAACGGCGATGAATCGTGGAGAGTATGATGCCGCATACAGCTCATTTGGTCGCGCATTGGAATTTATACCTCTGCAGGATATTAATCAAAGAAAGCACTTAACTCATTTGAGAGACAAGATGAAGGAAAAACTCAATGGAACACATTAACATCGAGGATAACTCAAATGAGGTCGCCGATACATTCATTGAAATTAACAGGCTTGCTGATCTGGGAAAACTGAAGAAAGCGCTGACTCTTTGTGAAGATCTTTACAAAAAGTATCCTGATAATCCTCGCGTGATGCATGGTTTTGGGCTTTTAAAATATCGCACCGGTGATCCGGAAACTGGAGAAAGGCTTATAAGGAATGCAATAGATTTAAACCCGGAGTATCTTGACGCATATTTCAATCTAGGGCGTATCCTTCAGAGTTCATCTCAATTTAACGAAGCCGAAGAGATTTATCGCAGGATACTTGCATTAGCAACTGATAACGTTAAATACATTTTGGAACTTGCGTTTATTTTGGTACTTCAGCAAAAATTTGCTGAAGCCCATGAGCTATGCAATAAAGCACTTGAGATTACTCCGGAAGATCCTTCAGCATACGCTCAGCTAGGGAATATATTGTTGGCGTTGGGTAGAACTATAGAGGCTATTGAATATTTCAATAAATCATTGAGCATAGCCAGAAACATAACGGTTCACTCCTGTCTTTTGTTTGCTATGAATCTTCTTCCTGATGTGACCCAGCAGGAGATATTCAATGCGTCAATCTGCTGGGCCAAACGCTACTTATCAAAATTTGAAAAACTTGTGCGCAGGCATCTTAATCGCCCGGATTCGGGAAAAAAAATAAGGATAGGGTATGTTTCCGGCGATTTCAGGGCCCATCCGGTTGGCTATCACCTTAGACCAGTTCTGGCAAACCATAATAAGGAGCAAGTATTTGTATGCCTGTATAACTCCTGTCACAAGGTTGAGGAGATGACAGAAGAGTTTTTCGGGTATGCCGATTGCTACCGGGATATTTCACTGCTTTCGGATGAACAGGCTGAAGCGATCATAAGAAAAGATGGTATTGATATCCTTGTTGATCTTGCTGGACATACCGGTTTTAGCAGGCTGCCTCTTTTTGCCCGCCGACCAGCTCCGGTTCAGATGTCATGGATTGGATATTTTAATACAACAGGCATGAAATCAATTGATTACCATATAAGTGATGAGATAACGGCTCCTCCTTATATGGATAACTATTTTTCAGAAAAGATAGTTCGTTTGCCAAACTGCAGATTCTGTTATCAAGCACAACCCTATACCCCGGATGTTGCTCCACTGCCTTTCAAGAGGAATTCCTATATTACGTTTGGTTCGTTTAATAATATAACTAAAATATCAAACGATGTAGTTGAGCTTTGGTCAAAAATTATGCATGGGGTGCCTGGCTCAAAATTGCTACTGAAAGCAAAGTCTTTTTCTGATCCCGATGTTGTTCAGGATTTCAGGGAGCGTTTTGCCAGGCACTCAATTACTGCAGAGCGTATTAAAATGAGGACCCTCTCTCCCCACGCAGAAATGCTGGCAGAATATGGAGATGTTGATATAGCCCTTGACACATTTCCCTTCAATGGAGGAGCAACTACATGTGAGGCTCTTTGGATGGGCGTACCTGTTGTTACGCTTGTAGGCAACACTCCGATTCATCGCCAATCAAAGGCTTTTCTGGATGTTATCGGTTGTTCTGATCTGGTGGCTGAAACAAAAGATGAATTTTGTGATATTGCATTGTCTTTGGCAAACAATATTGAACGGTTAGATAGTATAAGAGGCCAACTTAGAGCCGCTATGGCAGCTTCACCTTTATGCAATGGCAGCGAATTCACGAAAAATCTTGAGAATACTTTCAGGCATGTCTGGTCGCTTTGGTGTGCTGATAACAGAGAGAAGATTTCGGGGTGTGAAGATATAAGAAGATTTAATGTTGACGAAATCTTCTCATTTGCTGTTATTTCAATGAATGATCGTGATTATGAGCGCGCCTCTATGCTTTTTGAGGCTGTATTGAAGAAAAAACCCTCCCATACAGTTGCAGCGCTTAACCTGGGCAACTGTCTATTAATAAGGGGGATGACTGATTATGCTGCGGTTATGTTCCGAAAGGTTTTAAGATATGACAAAACATCCTTCATAGCATCTCTTAAGCTTGCTATCATTTATGGAGAGCGAGGCAACCTGAGAACAAGTTTTGTAATGGCTAAAAAGGCTTTGTCACTGGAACCTGATAATCTGGAGGCTTTATATCTGGTTGGCAATCTATGTCGTCACATGGGGAGACTTACAGAAGCAAGCGCGTACTTTGAAAAAGCTTTGCTAGCAGATTCAGCACATGTTGATACATACAGGATGTTGTCAAAGGTTTACCAGGGCCTGGGTAAGATTGAAAAAGCAGAGGAAATGCTTGGCAAGGCTTTAGAAATTGATCCCAACAACACCTCTGTTATGTCGGCACACCTGGCACTTTTGTCTTATCAGGATCTTCCACAAAACAAAATCTATGAGTTGAGCTTAAAATACGGGAGCAGATTTGTTTCGGAAACTAATTCTTCTGCTAGTGCTTTAAAAACAGAAAGTCGCCATCTTCGTATAGGATTTGTTTCACCAGATTTTGTATCACACCCTGTAGGTTTTTTACTGCGTCCTTTTTTTAAGAATTACAATGCCTCTACTTTGTCGTTGTACTGTTATTTCAGTGGTAGGGGGCAAGATGCACTGACTCAGTGGTTTAAGTCTGTTGTAGCAGGTTGGCGTGATATTTCAGAGTTTGATGATGAGACAGCTGCATCAGTAATAAGAGCTGATAATATCGACATTCTTATTGATTTGTCAGGGCATACAATTGATAACAGATTGTCACTTTTTGCCCTAAGGCCTGCACCTGTTCAGGCAACATGGCTCGGTTACTGGAATACCACGGGGATTGAGGCAATAGATTATATAATTGCTGATTATGATCTTGTTAAGAACGGAGAGGAACATCTTTTTTCGGAGCATGTTTTACGACTGCCATACTCCCGATTCTGCTATGAACCACAAACTCCATACCCAGAAGTAGTAGAGCCGCCTTGCATTGACAATGGCTATATAACATTTGGATGTTTTAATGATCCTGTAAAAATAAATGAACAGGTAGTAACTTTATGGTCTAATGTTTTAAAGTCAGTTCCAGGCTCTCGCCTTGTTCTTAAATGGCGCACTTATCAGGATTTTGCTGTTAGACAGAATGTGCGAGACAGGTTTAAGGCAAGGGGGGTTTCTCCAAAGCGAATAGAGTTTAGAACACAGTCAAACATGTATATGATGATGATTGAGTATGGAGACATAGATATAGCTTTAGATTCTTTTCCATTCACAGGGGGAATGACAACTCTTCATGCTCTCTGGATGGGAGTTCCTGTTATTACCCTGCCAGGAGAACAGCCAATAAGCCGTCAAACATATTCCTTCTTAAATCTTCTGGGCTTAAATATGCTGGCGGCTTCCAATGAGAGAGATTATGTTGCAATAGCCAAAGGTCTTGCCAATGATCTGGATACGCTGGTTGAGCTTAGAGAAAAAAATCGTGAATTAATGAAAGCCTCACCACTTTGTGACGCGAACAAATATGCAACTTCTCTTGAGAATGCCTTTTTTAAGATGTGGAATGAATACCGACCGAAAAATAACGGAGTATTACTTTGAACTTTCCTCTATTAAATATTTTTTCTAAAAAACAGTGGGTCGGGGTTTTTTTAGCCGGATTGTTTGCAGTGCTTCCAAGATTTATTTTCTTGTCAGTACCATTTGAGAGGGATGAGGGAGTATATGCATATATAGCAGATTTGATATTGAAAGGCAGAATACCTTATGCTGACGTTTTTGACCATAAGCCTCCTGGTGTCTACTACATCTATGCAGTTGCCATAAATTTCTTTGGTCATAATGTTATAGCGCCTAGAATAATGGCAATATTATTTGTTTATCTGGCTTCTATACTGATGGCATGTATAGTATGGCGTCTTACATCAAGATATGCTGTCAGTCTTTTTTCAGTGGTTTGTCTGGGTATGGCTACAGTTTCGGTGGCCTACACGGGATATAATGCAAATACTGAGATTTTTACGTTGCCATTTATTCTGGCTGGATTTTTTGCGGTACTTGATGCCGAAAATAATAGTAACAAACTATGGTTTTTCTGGGGATTAGTATGTGGGCTTGGCGTACTTATCAAACAGCCTGTAGTTGTTTTCGCATGTGCAGTAATATTTATTGTCTTGTTGTCATCTAAAATAAGTGGGTATAAAAAATCAATAATAATATCATTTTGTTTTGTGTCTGGGCTTATTTTGCCGCTTATTTTAACTTCAATTTATTTTGCTGCAAGCGGAAATTTTAATAAATTCTGGTTCGGCTTCTGGGGATACAATGTCAGCTATGCAGGTGCCGGACCACCATTTCTTTTAAGCATTAAGATTTTTTCCTATACTGTACTCAGAATGGCTGGTATGGACCCAATGATCTGGGCATTGGGGGTACTAGGAATAATCATCTACTTGACCTCATCTTCCGATATCAGGCACAGGTGTTCAGTTTTAATATTCCTTTTATCATCATTTTTTGCAGTTGCTCTTGGTAAAGTATTCTATTCTCATTATTTTGTTTTTGTTATTCCATTTTGGGTGGTTGGGATATCCTTGTTTACGGCTCACATTATCCAAACCTCAAACATACGGCAGATGACCTATGTCGTATGCACATTATTGGTGTTTACAAGCTTGCCACTTGTAAGGGATGCTCAGCTATCACAAAAGCAGCTACTTGAAAAGGCCTATAATGGCTCTATGCCGTTTTATCAGTCAACAATACTTGGAGAATACTTAAAAACCAAAGCCGTTGCTGGTAAAAAGGCATTTATTATCGGTTCTGAACCTCAACTCTATTATTATTCCGGTCTTGTATCACCATCCTCTATATTTTACTATTACCCTATTCAACTCGCTTCAACCAATCAGGAGATTTTCAGAGGAAAACTTTACTCTGATTTAATTGCATCTCCTCCGGACTATATGATTTTTGTTAACAATGTGAGTTCTCATTTTATACGATCACCTAATTTAGATAACTATTATCTTAAGCTGCGCTCACTTTTCCTTGATTATCGATTAATTTGTGTGAGTCAGTATGATGATGATTTTGTGGTTAACGATTCTACAAAGTTGTGGGATAAGTCGTTTGTCATAAGACCAGGCGCCATATTGGTTTTTGAAAGAGCTGGCACCTCCCTGCAAAATCCACCTCTTTCATACTTTGCTACAAAAAAAGGAGCCTGAATTTGACAACGACTCTTGCTGTTATATTGCCGGTTTATAACGAAGAAGGTGCAATTGCAGATGTTTTGGATAAATGGATGCAGGTTCTTGGTTCTCTTTGTATAGATTTTAATATTCACGCATACAACGATGGCTCAAAAGATAATTCCCTTAAAATATTAAACCATATTGCTTCGCAATCGAACGGAAAACTGTTTGTTCATGACAAACTTAATAGCGGACACGGACCAACAATTCTTGCGGGATATAGAGACAACGCTGATAATTATGAGTGGTTGTTTCAGATCGATTCAGACGGAGAAATGGGACCTGAATGTTTTGCATCGTTATGGGAACAACGGAATAACTACGATTTTTTACTTGGCTTCAGGGAGGCTCGGCACCAGCCTTTGCCACGAAAAATTATTAGTATGTTTTCACGCCTCTGTGTTCGACTGTTTTATGGTAAAGGCGTCTGGGATGTGAACTCTCCATATAGATTGATGCGTTCATCCAGATTTGGAGATGTTTTTAAGAGAATTCCAGAAAACACTTTTGCTCCGAATGTCATTTTATCTGGCTATGTAGCAAAAGCAAACGTCCGCTACTTTGAGCACCCTGTTGTACATGCTGAGCGCCAGACAGGAGAGGTTTCAATAAAGAAATGGAAACTATTAAGGGCGGCAATGGTTTCATTTTATCAGACAATGGCCTTCAGCTTTTCAATAGGTTCACTCGTCAAGAAACCTGGTTAGATTTGTGTGTTAGAAGGCTGTCTCTGTCTTGCTGCCTTAAAAGAACTCTTTGAAGTAAATTGCTAAAAAAGGAAACAAGCCGCTTGAAAAATGAGTGTCCACTATTGACAGGACAGGTCATCCACACATGTTTGAAACAGTTTTGTGCAAACTCTCACCACTGAAAGTGGATAGCAACAAGCTAACCATCGGCATGGCTGCTTACGGCAATGCAGAAACAACTACTCATGCTTTACATGCACTTTTTGCCAGTGTTAGTGGCAAGTTTGAGCTGATTCTTGTGGATGATGCTTCCGCAGATGACACACTTACTCTGTTTGAGTCGGTGGCAGAACAGCACCCCAATACGAAAATATTCAGATTAGAAAAAAATATAGAGTACAGCGGCAGTCTTAATCTGATCCTTTCTCATGCTAAAGGGGAAAGCATAATCTTTCTTTCCAATGATATCTTTGTTACACCTGCATACATCAAAGAACTTTTGTCCATCTCTTTTTCCATGCCTGAAGCCGGAATTATTCGAGGTTGTTCTAATTTTGTAGATAACGGCCTGCCACTGCACACAATAAAAGATTGTGGTGAACTTGATAATTTTGATGACCTGTTTGCATATGCGGCACAGCGTGCCTTGAAATATGCAGGAAGAACAGTGGAAGATCCTTTTCTTACGGGCGATGCCTTTATGGTCACTCGTTCTGTTCTAGATAGGATTGGATTCATTGATCAACGTTTTTTTGGCTATTTTGCCGACCATGATTTTGGAGTCAGAGCTCGCCAGGCTGGTTTTTCTCCTCAGTTGGCGCTGGGAGCCTTTGCCTGGCACCAGCATGCTTCCAACATGGACTATCTACCTGACGAGCAAAAACAAGCTAAAATTCAGACCCGCTGGGCTCGGGCAAACGAAAACTGGGCGCGTTTCAAGGATAAATATGGTATTCCCGCATCAATGCCATATACCGGCATGCGCCGGATACCGTGGGATGGCCTTGCCGCTGATCAATCTCTACAAAAAAAGATAATCCCTCCTGGCGACTATTCCGCCAATTGTCTGCCTCAACCAAACAGTGATGGCTGGCCAATGCACAAAGCTATCCAGGCATCTCGAAGGGCAAGGAAATTGATGGAGTCGGCAAACCTGTCCGAGGCGGAGCAACTATGCAAGGCAGCGCTTGTAGAACGGCCTGATTGTTCAGAGCTATTGAACATACTTGGCGTTGTTCAGGTGTACCAGGGAAGAGTTGTTACTGGCATCAAAAACTTGCGTCTTTCGGTATCTGCTGACCCGGATAATGTTAAGGCTCATTCAAATTTGTTGTTAAGCATGCACTACCATCAAGGTAATTCTGATCTGGCAATTTTACGTGAAAGCAAACGTTGGGCGGCACTACATGCTGAAGCGTTGACAGTAACAGAAATGCCGGTTATAAAGCGCTCCCGCATACGGGTTGCCTATATTTCACCTGACTTCAGGCGACATTCTGTATCATCATTTTTTATGCCGCTCCTTTCCAACCATAATCGGGAGCGTTTTGAGATATTCTGTATTTCAGATGTTGCAACACCTGACGACATTACAGAGAAAATGTCTGCACTTGCAGACGGCTGGCGGGATATTTACGGTCTGACCAATGCAGAGGCTAGGCAGGTCATAAGCGAAATTGCTCCGGATATTCTGGTTGATCTTGCCGGGCATACCGGACATACCATCAGATTGCCCCTGTTTGCAGACAGGCTTGCACCTGTTCAGGTTACATGGCTGGGGTATCCTAATACCACTGGATTGACTCAGATGGATTACCGCCTGACCGATGTTGCTGCCGACCCGATAGGCATAGCAGACAGGTATCACACTGAAAAACTGTTCAGACTGTCTAACGGTTTTCTCTGTTATCGTCCCCTTGAAGAAGCGCCTGATATTTCAGATTTGCCTGCCTTGGCAAGTGGCCATATTACGTTTGCTTGCTTCAATATGCTTCCCAAGATACAGGATTTTATGATTGAAGCATGGTGTTCCATTTTGACACGTCTGCCAGAGTCACGTTTGATTCTCAAAAACCATTTTTTCAGGGATACTGCAACAGCAAAAAGAATGCATCGCAGATTCAAATCATATGGAATATCCAAGGAGCGCATTGATCTGTTACCCTCTGATGTAGCCATGCGCTCCCATCTTGCTCAATATGGAAAGATTGATATTGCACTGGACACCTTCCCTTACTCCGGCACCACTACAACATGCGAAGCCCTTTGGCAGGGTGTACCGGTGGTCTCTCTATCTGGCAATCGGCATGCTTCACGGGTAGGACTCAGTATAATGCGACAGTTGGGCCACGAAGAGTTTGTGGCTGAAACCATCACAGACTATTGCAATATTGCCTGTACACTTGCCGGGGATTTGGAGGCGTTGCAGAATATACGACAGTTGCTGCGTTTTGAGATGTATGATTCTGCGCTATGTGATGAAGAGGCTTTCACGCAGTCGGTTGAATCGTTTTTTACCGAATCCGTTGCTTCTTGCAACTAGAAGGCTGAGCCAGATTTTATTTTACAATTTTAAAGAATGAAACTATCCAACATATCAATAATAGCTATAGATTGTATAAATCCCCTTATGGCCTGCAAAGCACTCAAACACTCTTGCAGAGAAATTTGCTTTTTCAACACATTGCTATTTACCTCACAAAAGATATCATCAGATGCAGTCAAGGTAATTAACATTAAGCCCATAACCAGTCTCGAAGAATACAGCAGATTTTGCATCGAAAAATTAGTAGATTATATAGAGTCAGACTTTCTGCTTACAGTTCATTCCGATGGATTTATTATTAATCCCCAACTTTGGAACGATGAGTTTCTGCAATATGATTATATCGGTGCACCCTGGCCACCTGATGCCCCATGGTGTACCAGAAATAGGGTTGGAAACGGAGGTTTTTCCCTGCGAAGCAAAAAGTTTATGGAAATTGCTTCAAAACTCGGGCAATTCTACAGGCATGAAGATATTCTTTTAACAAATATATGTTATGACACTTTTATAGAGGCAGGTTGTAAGTACGCTCCTGTAGAGGTTGCCATGAGGTTTTCTCTGGAAGCGAAAATACCTGAGTGTGAATATAACCTGGATAACTGCTTTGGATTTCACGGTAAAGGTGATGCCTTTTACCATTATGGAGAGGGGCAGCAGTTTAAGGATCGGATTGCCCTTTTGGATTCAGTTTTGTGAGGATTAATAAATGACAGTCCAAGAAACACTGGATATGTTTGGAGAACTTGGTTTCCTTGAACTGCCAGGGGACGGCAATATAAACGTCATCTCGCCACAGATCAATCTGCACCAGTTGCGCATGAATCATTTTATGAAATTTATTACAGATTGTGTCAAAACGCAAAACAGATTGAAATACAAATGTTTTTTTACATTATATGATGCATGGCGCGAACATTCGGAACCTTCAGCACGACCTGTGTTTGTAAATCTTGACCGAAAGATTATGCAAGCGTATTCAGGAACGGGCACATTAGGCGAGAAGGGGCGCTTTATACACCCGCACCACCTTCCAAATATTTTTCCGGTTTTTGAATATCCTGTTGTTGCCTTTGGACGCCATTTGAATGATCCTTTTGTTCAGCTTGTACCTGATAGCGATTTTATTTCCTCCAATGGATATGAACGGCTAAGATATGAAATAGATAGCGTTGATTGCCTTTGGTCACAGAAAAAGCAACAACTCTTCTGGCGTGGCAGCATGCATGGGTTCCCTTACAGAAGATACGACCAGGAAGGAAGGAAAACGCAACGGGAACTACTTATTGAATGGAGCATGCAAAACCATCAAATATCAGATGCACAGGCATCACATAACACTAGCAAGCAGGAACAACTCGGCTATAAATATCTGCTTGATATTGATGGAGAGGTTAACGCCTGGAGCGGGCTCTTCTGGAAACTGTACAGCAACAGTGTTGTCTTTAAGGTAAAATCCCATTTTGAACAGTGGTATTATAATCGGCTAAAACCATGGGAACACTACATTCCTGTTAGTGGAGACCTTTCTGACTTGCAGGAAAAATTTGAGTGGGCAGTTGCCCATGACAATGAGTGCGAACAGATTGCATCTGCTGGAAGAGTTTTTGCCTGCGGACTAACCTACGAAAACGAGCTTAAGGCTACACGATTTGTTAATGCTTTAGGAAAAGTAAAACGGATTTGTAAGGTTTCCAATCTTGATGATTTAGAGTCAATATCAGACCGGAGCAAAGTGTTTATACACAGCTATCAGCCCGAATGCCGAACTGTTACGCAACCTCCCGGACTGGGTGATTTTCTGAGGGGCAGCATCACACTGCATCAACTTGCAAAACGCTATGGCTTTATACTTAAGCTGGATTTTACAGACCATCCGCTTGCCAGATATTTTGAACAGGTTGACAGAATTCCGAAACGAGGAAAACTGGCTGTAAATGAATTCTTCAATCAGAAAAATGTTGAGTTAGAACCGTTTGTGGCTGCCTGTTCAAGCGTGAGGCCAACATTTATTATGACTCATGCGGTACCATTTAAGTCAGTTGACGATGAGTGCCGTGCGTTTGTGCGTAACCGTTTGCAACCGAAAAAGGAGATGACACAGTGTGTTGACTTGCTGAAACAAAAACTTGGTTTAAACCGCTACTGCACTGTACATCTGAGGATGGGAGATTCCCAGATGGATGGGCAACCTGCTATCCCTTCTATAGTATCAGACTGGTTTAGAAAACGAATCATACCGGTCTGGGGGACTGAAGCCGTTGTTATTTCCGACAATACTCATGTTAAAAACGAGCTCGCTCGTGAATTTGGTATAAAAATTGTTCCGGATGTGAAACCGGTTCACCTAGGGGAATGCCACACTGCTGGTATCCCAGACCATCTAATCAGGGATACTCTGACAGAATTTATGCTGATGTCTCAATCTCAGCAGATCTATCGTTATTCGGTTTATCCATGGGGGAGTGGTTTCAGTGATATATGCTCGACTATCTACCAGATTCCTTTGGCAGTAATGACTGAAATTCCAGAGGAAACTATAATTAAAGCTGATAAAGAGGTAACCCCCGTGCCTGAACGCACAGTTTTGAACGTTGGTGGCAACAACAAGGGCATTGCTATTCCAGTATGTTATGATGGCTGGAAACACGTTCTGCTTGATATAGATCCGAAGGGTAATCCTGACGTGTTGTGTGATGCTCGAGAGCTCTGGAAGCTGCCACCAAGACAGTACGACTCAATATACTGCTCTCATAATCTGGAGCATTACTATCGACATGATGCGGTAAAAGTGTTGAATGGATTCCGTACTGTTTTAAAAAAAGACGGATTTGTCATTATTAAGGTTCCTGACATATTAGCAGTAATGCAAAGAGTCATTGATTGCGACCTTGATATAGACGATCTCTTGTATAGCGTGCCCGAAACTGATGTTATGGTACATGATCTGATTTATGGATTACATGCCAAGATAGAGCGTAGCGGAAATGAATTCTATGCTCACAGAACCGGTTTTACTGCTAAGTCATTAGGGCGTCTGCTCGAACTATGCGGATTTAAGGAAGTTTATGTGTGGGAGAGCATATATGGCCATTTTGAGCTATTTGCTATAGCATTTCTTGAAGTTCCAAATCCCGGGTTTCTTGAGAGCTTAAAAGAACAACTGGGGCTGTCTTAAGCAGAGTGAGTGAATGAGACAGTTTTCTAAATCACATGAAGTTATCTTTGCTATGCTTAAGAGCAAAGCACCCACAAATTTGTCAGTAATAAAATATCAGAGTGAACAATTATCATCTCTGTTCTCCTTGTTTATTACTGCCATATTGATGGCACTTTTTCTTTATACACTCTCCAAACTGTATCATCCAGTAACCGATCTTTCCGCTGTAAAAAAGGTGTTTGAACTGGATTCCATGTCGTTCAGGCCAGAACCATTGGAACGTCTACAATTTGTTTCAGGAATTTTGATCCTTCCATTTTTTCTTCTATTAAGTCATTTTTTTGCCAACAAAGTCATTACAATAAAACGGCCTGATATCATTCATTATACTTACAGTTTTTTGTTTCCAGTGTTGCTCGTTTTGCTAATTACCTGGTTAACTATACATCCCAATGCCTTGGTATATACTGCAATAAACTACGAAATAACCCCGGTATCATTTGTCTTTCTGTTTTTATTATCGCTTTTTGTCTTCAATCGGATGACTACTTATGATGTGAGTAGTATAGAAGGGTGGAAAAGCGAGATTCTTGGCTCTCTGCTAGAGCTGCTGTTTTTTTTGTCTACATTACTTGTGTTTTTATATGGAATAATGGCGCTTAACGGCATTACAAATTCCCCGATTTATATTTATAGCTTTAATGCAGTCTTTCATGCAGTTGTGCAAGTATTTCTGGGTAAGGAACTATTGGTGGATCTGATTCATCAATATGGCCTCTATCCACACGTTATAGAGCCTGTTTTTAGGATATTGGGTCTTTCTGTTCTCTCATTTTCAATTTTAATGGCTTTTCTTAATGTGTTGGCTATTTTATGCATCTACCTTTTTCTTAAGAAGGTTGTTAGAAACCGATTTATTGTTCCGCTAACCTTGGTCGCTATGCTGTTTTTTTGCTATTTTTTTGGTAGGATAGTAAATTTTCAGGAATACTATTATCAGTACCATCCCGTCCGTTTTATCTTTCCTGCAATATCAATACTGCTTAGTTATATATATTTGAAATCGCGTAGTAATAAACTCTATTACTTTTCTCACTTTTTATATTCAACTGCCGTGTTATGGAACTTTGACACAGGTCTTGTAGTCTTTCTTTCGTGGCTGCTTCTGTTAATATATATTGAATCTCCATCCATGTGTATTGCGCCTGTATTAAATCAATTGGTTACCTCTTTGACCTCGCTTGCTATTGTATCAATGCTTTTCTGTTTATACATGAAAATAAGATATGGTTATTTTCCTGATTTTTCATGGGCTTTAGAGTACCAGAAACTGTTTTATATAAATGGTTATTTCATGCTTCCAATGAAGATGTGGCATCCCTGGATGGTTGTTATGTTCATTCATGCGGCCGGACTTTTTGAAGGATTGAAAAGCCTGTTGAGAAAAGATGTTACAACACGCTCAGCAATGTTTTTATATCTTGCTATTCTGGGGACAGGACTATTCAGCTATTTCCAGGGGAGAAGCCATGACCTCAATCTACCTGCGGTATCATATCCGGCCATAATAATGCTTGCGATGTATATTGACGGACTTGTTGAAAAGGTAAAGTCTTACGGAGTTGCAGCAGACAAGATTTTCCTGATTATGTTGCTGTTTTTATTGATATATATAAATGTTTCATTTGCATGCAGTATACCTGAAATAGCTTCAACTATCAGGCAGCGTGTTGGACCAGTATTTACAAAAGAGCGTGGCCTGGTTTACAGGGAGTTTGATTTTATTAGGGCAAACGTAACACCGGGAGAAGAGGTGTTGATATTAACGCAACTTTCAGGAGTGCATTCGCTTGCAGCCCTATCTCCGTGCCCTTTGAAAATTTCTGGAGCTACAGAACTGATTCTCAAAAGTGATTATCGTAAGATATCTGATTACATCAAAACACGGGCCAAAAAGGTGATTGCTGACAGGTATTATTCGGAACTTGTCAGAAAAACTAATAGTGACATGCAGATAAGCCTGGTTAACCTTGATAACACAATCTTCATATTCACGAGGGAATGATGAAGCAGTTGCTAAAAAATGACTATATATCAAATAAATATGAGAGTGGTAATTTTAAGAAAAAACTATTCCTATTAGTGTTACTTATTTGCTGTCTTGCACCTTTTCTCAACAAGGCCTTTCATATAGACGATCCAACTTTCATCGGTATGGCCAAATATATTCAAGCTCATCCCTTTGATTATTTTGGTTACTACATGCAGTTTTCTCCTCCAGTAATAACCAACCCTCCTTTGGTTGCTTATCTTATAGTAATACCAGGTTCTCTTTTCGGCTACAGCGAGATTGTCATCCATTCGTTTTTCATCTTGCCAGCAATAGCGGTAATTACCGGAACATGGCTTTTAGCTTCAGATATGTCTGCAGATCCATTCATTGCCGCTCTTACTGCGATTTGTACCCCTGTGTTTATTCTTTCGTCCACAACAGTGATGTGCGATGTACCTATGCTGGCCTTCTGGGTATTTGCCATATATTTCTGGAGAAAAGGCATAAAGGAGGGCAAAAGGGGGTTCCTGGCAGCCTCATCTTTTATGATTACCCTATGTGTCATGACAAAGTATATGGGGATATGCCTTGTGCCACTACTTATGGCATATACCATTGCAGAAAAAAGAAAGGCAGGGGAGTGGATATTATACCTGATGCTTCCGGTTATTACCCTTCTTCTGTTTGATCAGCTTACCTATGCTAAATATGGTCTTCGCCAGATAAGCTTTATAGAGTCATGGTCAGTATATAATCACGTCTCTAGCGGTAAAAATTATTACGCCAAAATCATCACAGGTTTTGCATTCCTTGGCGGCTGCATACTTGCTCACAGTATATATTTTGTTTGCCGTACGAGAGGTATAGTGCTTTTTATATATTTAGCCATCATTGTGTCTGTACTGCTTCTGCTTCTCAAAAATGATTTTATTGACCATTACCCAATTGCAAATGCAGATGGAATTAACTGGCTTTTCGTTGTTCAACTTCCATTTTTTGTGTTTGCAGGAGTAAGTGTTATGATAATGCTAATAAGAAACTTTATGAAGCAAAGAAACGCTGACACTATGTTGCTTCTACTATGGATGGTCGGTGTTTTCTTGTTTGCGGTTTTTATTAACTGGTCGGTAAACGGGAGAACTATCATTCCTATTGTGCCTGCTGCCGGAATAATGTTGTCTCAATTTTATAAGATAGAGAATGACTTCTTCCAATTAAATAATGTTTTGTTATTTACTTCGTTGTTATTTTCTTTAGCTGTTTCTCTTGCCATCACCCATGCTGATACTGCATTTGCAAACAGTGCTCGTTCCGCGGCCCTTGGTGTTAAGGTTCTGACTAAAAATTGCCATGGAAATAAATGGTATGAGGGACACTGGGGATTTGAACACTACATAACACGGTCAAGTGATTACAGAATACTTAATTATAATAGACCAAGGCTAAGCAGGGGAGATACGGTAATCATACCATCCACCAACACTAATACTAAACATTTATATAAACATCTTGCACTCATAAGAGAGGTGCATACGTTTCCTCTTTACGGCCTGTTTTCAACAATGAGCCTTTCCAGAGGCGCCGGATTCTACGCTGATGTGTATGGCCCTCTACCGTTTGCTATTGGCACCAGTCCTGAAAATTATTATGAATATGAAGTGATTACTGATAAAAGCAGCGCATTCAGCTATTAAAGAGGCGGATGTAATGCCTTTTGTCAGTAATAGATTCCTTCTGTTCATTCTGGTCGGCGTAGGTAATACAATGTTCGGTTACGGGATATTTGCATTGTTTATCTTCATGGGTATGCATTACGTTCTGGCTGTGTTGCTCTCGACTATCCTGGGGGTTCTTTTTAATTTCAAATCAACAGGCGGGATTGTATTCAAGAGCCATGATAACAGATTGATATTCAGGTTTTTTTTCGTGTACTCCATTATAATGATTATAAACATGATTCTGCTTAAGCTTTCAATAAAACTGGCTTTTAATATGTACTTGGCTTCATTTGTTATCACGATACCGATGGCCTTTGTTTCATATTTTCTTCAAAAGAATCTTGTTTTCAGCAATGTAAGGAGATGCAATGCCTCTGATTAGTGTTGTGATGCCATGCTACAATGAGGAGGATAATATAGTAGAAGCCTGTCGGCAGGTAAGGGAGGTGTTTCTGCGACTTCCTGAGTACGATTATGAGCATATCTTTATTGATAACTGTTCAACGGACCGCACAGTTGAGCTTATCAGGGAGATTGCAAGTAAGGACAAACGGGTGAAGGCGATTGTGAATTCCAGAAATTTTGGACATATGCGCTCGCCATATCACGCATATCTACAGACAAGTGGAGATGTCGTGATCTCACTTGCTTCAGACCTTCAGGACCCCGTTAATTTAATATATGATTTTGTAAAGAAGTGGGAAGAGGGGTACAAGATTGTTGTTGGTGTGAAGGACAAGGGTATAGAATCTTACATAATGTCTCTTATTAGAAGCGCCTATTACAGCATAATAAGCCGATTATCTGAAATAGAGCAGATAAGACATTTTACCGGGTTCGGTCTCTACGATAGAAAGGTCATTGAAATTATCAGAACACTTAATGATCCGTACCCATATTTCAGAGGGCAGATTGCCGAAATAGGTTTTGAACGTGCGGAGATAAAGTTTACTAAGCCTGGCAGGATTCATGGAATAACCAAGAATAATTTTTATACGTTGTATGATATTGCGATGCTGGGGATAACTAATCATTCGAAGGTGCCACTCCGGCTTGCCGCAATGTTAGGTTTTACTCTTTCTCTTTTGAGTCTGCTGGTAGCTTTTGGCTATTTTGTCGCAAAAATAATAATGTGGAATACTTTTTCTATGGGAATGGCCCCATTGATAATAGGTCTTTTCTTTTTCTCCTCTGTGCAGCTTTTTTTTATAGGGATAATTGGAGAGTATATTGGTAGCATCCATACACAAGTTATGAAGAGACCCCTGGTTGTTGAGAAGGAGAGAATCAATTTTGACTAAACGACTTGTTGTGCCAGAGGATTATTATGTTTAATGTTGTTACTCTAACTTTAAGAGGCATTTTCCGCGACCGTGTTTTCCAGGGCATTATGCTGCTTGCCGCACTTTTCTGCTTTATCCCTTCGGTGGCTTCTCTTTCCATGAGGCAGGTGACAGAGCTTTCTATAACACTTTCCCTGTCGCTTATAACATTCATCCTGCTTCTGCTATCTGTATTTCTTGGCTCAACATCTTTATGGAAGGATATTGAGAGGAGGTATACATTCAGTGTCCTTAGCCTGCCAATAAGCCGAAGCTTTTATATAATTGGTCGCTTTATAGGGATTGCGCTGTTTCTTGCTATAGCGTCTGTGGTTCTAGGCGCTGCTGCCTGCATTGTTATCAAGGTTTCTTCAGCTCTTTATCCATCTCCTGCAGGACAACCGCTGGTTTGGAGCTATATAATCGGGGCTATATTGTTTGCCACTCTCAAATATATCTTGTTGGTTGCAGTGGCGATGCTGCTTTCTTCAGTAAGCACATCTTTTTTTCTTCCTGTTTTTGGTACTATATCTACTTACTTTGCAAGCGAAGTAACACAGCAGGTGTACGAATTTGTGAACTCGCCCGCTTCTGCAAAGGTAATCTCCCCTCCAATAAAAATGGCAGCCAACGCGGTGTATTACATACTGCCTAATCTTGCCGGGTTTGACCTGAAGGTTAATGCCATCTACAGCATCCCTCCATCCGTTAACGGGTTACTTCTCACCATAGGATACTTCATTGTCTATACCTCCGTCCTTCTAGGCGCAGCTTGTCTTCTGTTTGGACGCAGGGAGATGAAGTGAAAAGTATGGTTTTGTACTAATCCAAAACATTTTTATTTAATTAAGGTTTTAACCTATGAAACATTCCAGACGCATCTCCCTTCCAATGGCATTACTGGTTGGAGGACTTCTGTTTTACAGTCTACTAGTCAACCCTTTTGCTGCTTATATGAAGAGTAAGCCGATAGAGGAAAAACTTGGCTACGTGCCCAGCATCAAGCTACTGAAACCGATGAGCGTTGACCAGAAAGAGTTGATGGCTTCATCACTCGTTATGAAGGTTTTAATGTATTTTGGGGGCATTGTTGGTAAAGCTCAGGATGGTAAGGTTGTTTCAGAACCTCTTGATTTGGTTGGAATGTCCCGCCTTCTTCATGGTGCTGTGCAGCTTGATCCATACAACACTGATGCCTACTACTTTGCCCAGGGGTTTCTAACCTGGGATGCCAAACAATTTAAAGTGGCCAACGCCTTGCTTGATTACGGCATGAAATACCGTACCTGGGATTGGTATCTGCCGTTTTTTGCCGGGTTTAACAACGCCTATTTTTTAAAGGACTATGCCAAAGCGGCAGAATATTACAAAAGGGCAGGGGAGCTGAGTGGTCAGGATCTGCACAAGAGTCTGGCTGGGCGGTATATGCAGGAGTCTGGGAAGACAGACCTAGCGATTGCCTATTTGACTGCCATGGAAAAGGGTGAAAAAAACCAGGCATTGAAAAAGAATTACCAGATTCGTTTGGCTGCTTTCCGTGAAGTGAAACGTATTGAAACAGCGCGGGATAAATTTAAGGCAGAGCATGGCGTTTTACCTGCCTCGGTTGAACAACTGGTACAGCTCGGTTTTGTTACCCCTACCCCGGTTGATCCCTACGGTGGCAGGTTCTATCTTGAACCGTCAGGCAAGGTAGCAACAACCAGCAAGTTTGCGTTTGCAACAAAGAATAAGTGAGGAGTGAGAATGTACGCCTTAGATATACAGGGGCTGAGTAAAGCGTTTAAAGGGAAGAAGCGCCAGACCGTTGAGGCGTTGAAGGGGTTATCGCTTTCAATAGAGCAGGGTGAGGTGTTCGGTTTTCTGGGCCCTAACGGTGCAGGTAAAAGCACGACCATCAAGTGTCTGATGGGGCTGATCCGGCCAACATCCGGTACTGCTTCTATTATGGGGGAGGCGATCGGGTCAGAGGCTTCCCGTCGCAATGTCGGATATTTGCCTGAGAATCCTGCTTTTTATGATTATCTGACAGCGGAAGAGTACCTGCAGTTTGTGGGTAAAACATTCAAAATGACCGATGCACTCTTAACCCGCCGCTCTGCAGAGGTTTTGAAGCAACTTGAGTTATGGGATGCGCGTAAGCGACCTATACGGGGCTACAGCAAAGGGATGGTGCAGCGAGTCGGTTTGGCACAGGTGCTGATTCATGATCCTGATGTCTATATTCTGGATGAGCCGATGAGTGGTCTGGACCCGATTGGACGGGCACTGGTGAAAGAGATCATCCTTGAGTTGAAGCAGCGGGGCAAGTCTGTTTTTTTCAGTACCCATATTACGGATGATGTTGAGAAGGTCTGTGACCGGATAGGGATTTTGCTGCATGGTGAGCTAAAAATGGTTGATCGGGTTGATGCTATTATGACACGGGGGATTATCGGTTATCAGGTGAGGCTGAAAAATGCAGACGGCACTGTTACTGATGAGGTTGTCCCTAAAGAGTCCCTTGATTGCTTTCTTAGCGAACAGGTTGCCAGTGGCAAAGAAATAGCGTTGGTTGAGCCACGGCGTAAAAATCTGGAGGAGTTCTTTCTTTCATTGGTGCATGGGGCGTAGGCTACTGTTCTTATACATAGGAGACGTTTCCTTTTTGATAAACTCGACCATGCATCCGTTTGGGGGCACTGTAACCGCCGTTGATCAGAGCGAAAAATAGGGTAATAACGGTTATGTTGTCGAGGAAATGCTGACGAACTCATGCTTGAGAGGTGACAGTGAGGCTATCATTTCAAAGTGACGGTCATTGTGCAAGAGACTTAGATTGTGTTCCTGAGCTACAGCGGCGATTAAGGTGTCGGTGAGCGGTGCATTAAGACCTTTGTTGCGGAGGGTGTAACCAAGTTTGTAGGCCCGCTCCCATACTTGAGCGGAGAGATCAATACAACGCAGGGCTGCAAGATCTTTGCTTAATTTTTCGTACTCTCTCCCGGATTTGGCGCCTCTTAAAATTTCCATAATAATAATCGGCGTTGTCACAAGCTTGTCAGCCATGATGAGCGGAACAAGCCGTTCTTGAAACTGCACACCTGAGCCGCGCAAGAAATGTATCCAGACAGACGTGTCAGCAAGAATCAGATCAGTTGTCATTGGCTCGGTATTCCTCTAGCTCTTCACAGGTTATGGTCACCGCGCCTGAAGAATACAGTCCGGCAAGGTGTTCCAGCCGTTTTTTTCTAATAAATTCCTGCAACGACAGATGGATGAGGTCTTTCTTTGTTTTTACGTCTGACAGAGAAAATGCCTCGTTAAACAGATCATCATCTATCGCAATAGTAGCTCTCATACTATGACTCCTTTGTGTGTATATTAAAAGTGAAATTGATGCCTGTCAAATGTAATTTTATGTGCTTTATAAAAGCTGTTTTTGTGCTTTTAATGATCTGCTTGGTTGAGCTCGAACAACCACGGCTCAGGTGCTGATTCACAATCCTGATAGCTGCCCGGTCTGCCTGAGCGCCTCATACAGCACCACTGCTGCAGCGTTGGACAGGTTCAGGCTGCGTACCTGGCCCGGCATCGGGATGGTCAGACAACGATCAGGGTTGGCAGCCAGCAGCTCTGCAGGAAGTCCGGCCGTTTCCTTGCCAAATACCAGAAAATCTCCTGGCTGGTAGATCCCTGTTTCATAGCAGTTCCTGGTAACCTTGGTGCTGAGATACCAGAAACGCCCATCCGGGTACTGCTGCTGCAACTGCTCTAAACTGTCCCATTGCTTTAAATCCACTTTGTCCCAGTAATCAAGTCCGGCCCGTTTCAGGTAACGGTCATCAATGGAAAATCCCAATTTGCCAACCAAATGCAAAGTTGCAGCAGTGGCTGCACAAAGGCGGGCTATATTGCCGGTGTTAGGTGGGATTTCAGGTTCTATCAGGACAATGTTAAAGGTTTGCATGGCTAACGTATACCACAAGACAGTTTCAGTCCGCTTGCATTTTTTGCTGGTCAGGTCTAGGATGCAAAAA